>NZ_ABEQ01000024.3 GCF_000171335.1 Candidatus Epulonipiscium viviparus | reverse complement strand
CTCGCTCCATTATGTCAACCTAAACTTCTTTACAGTCGAATTATATACACTTCTATTTGCATTGTCAAGCCCCATCCTATAACGACTCTCTCCATTTGGCATATACAGAAAAGTATTTGCTATCTCTTGTAGACATTTCTTTCATTATACAATGCATTACCGCATTTACATAGTCTGTTTCGTTTAGCCCTATCGTCGCAACAATTTTTTTTCTCAATGCCGCGTCTAATACATTTGCGTCTTCATTCTTTTCAAACTCAATTTCTGCTCCCACTTCTGCCATTAATTCTGTTACTATACTAGACAAATCATCAAAATTATATCGCTCCCATATCGCCAATGTCGCTGTATCTCGATACTCTTCTATCAATTCATTTATTTTTAACACTGTTACAGATGACAACGGCAACAATTCCAAATTTTGCGATAACGCTGCCAAGTTTACGGCACCTCTTAAATTTAATCTTCTATATAATAGAAAACTCAATAATACTTTCATATCTCCTTTATCTACATCTACTATCTTTGCCCTTGCCACCCCCGCTACCTTATTTTCCGTCGATTTTGTATATGGTGTTATCCTACAACTCTTGATTGTCCCTGCCTGATAAACCACTGCAACTCCCGTCTTCAATTTTGCCAACTCAGTATTTACTGCAATTACCCYCATACTACTCAGCTCTGCTTGTACCACAGGATTTACGCTTCGCAACATTACTACTGTTCCTATATCATTTAACGATACCTCCTCAGCTGCCGCCACAATAAATGCCAATCCATATCTTTGCGCTTCCTTTAATAATTTGATCACGCTTTCCGATTCTGTAATTTGATCAAATATCGTCATATGCTTTACCTTTAGAGTTTTATTGCTCATCCAATATTCTACGGTTTTCATCGTTAACATATGCATCATCAAATTTCTCATCTCCGCKGGATATATATTGTTTAAGTCAATGATTACAGTATTATTATACAATAACTCGGCGTCCGTTTCCACTCTTGTAAATATTCCTGCAGACAACGCTGATACCCTGTCTAACAATGTAATTTTTAAGCGCGAATCGAAAATAGAGACCATCTCTCCTAGTGCTTCCGATACATCAATAAATGTAGGATATGTTGCCATAGTTTTTCCGCTTCCACATCCTGCCTTTGCGTATGCCATGCGTATCGCCTTCGCCAACACCAAGCTTTGAACATCATCCAATCCCCAGCATAATTCAAATACTTTCATCAACCGATCTATATGCTCTGCCATTGCGATCCCCTCCGGAAACTTAAACGGATTAATCTTTAGTGGCGTTACGCTTGTTCCCACTATCACGTTATTTGATAGCAGATGCTTATATTCTCCAGCTTTCGTCTCAAATATCATACAGGGAGCATCCACCATATCTATCAAGTGACAAATTGCAGTTGTTTTTCCTGCTCCTGCAGATCCCACCACCAATACGTTAAAATTAAACAACTTCTTATTCACCGCTTCTGCTAAATTTACAGCACCCTTATTTGCCGCCATTGCGTTTCACCTCTCTACATTTTTCTCTAAAATATCCGTGTTTACTTTCAAAATTTCCTCTAACTTATTACACAATTGCCTATAATATTAATATCAACAATGTTATAATTTCCAAGTTACACAAATTTTATTTAAAGGAGATTTCTAATGCGAGAAAAGATTTTGATGAACACTGGTTACAAATTTTTTGAAGGTGATATTACCAAAGATCCTATTTCGTCTAAACAAGACACTTACATGATGAGCAAGACTGTTCGCGGTCGTGGCCCGGAGAGCACTTCTTATTATGATGCCGATTGGGAAGACGTTACTTTACCTCACGATTTTGTTATCAAGGGCAACTATTCCGATAAGCATAATGGCTCTCACGGCTCTCTAAAACGCAACAATGCTTGGTATCGACGTTATTTTAAACTCGATTCGGCTGACGCCAATAAGCGATTTTCTTTTATATTTGAAGGTGTCGGTAAAAATTCCAAAATTTGGATAAACGGCCACCTGATGGGCACCAACTCCAGTATGTATAATACTTTTGAAGTCGATTTTACTGCAGTAGCTCATATCGGCGAAATTAATACTCTGGCTGTATATATTGATAACTCCGACTTTGAGGGTTGGTGGTATGAAGGCTCTGGTATCTACCGAAATGTGTGGCTTCAAAAAACCGATGCCCTTCGTCTAAATTGGTGGGATAATTTTATTTATAGCGTCAATCTTAAAGATGATGATTTTGATATTTATGTTAGTGGTATGCTAGAAAATTACTCTGATGCTACACGAACTGTTACTATAAAATATGCGCTAAAAGAAAACAACAATACTGTCGAGCTTGGTCAGTATGATCTTTCTGTTGCACCTTGCGATGTTGCTTCATACTCCGAAGTTTTCACCTTCGCCGATGCTACCAGATGGTCCATTGACAATCCTTTCTTATATACTGTTATCGTTACTGTTGTAGAAAATGGCGAAATTATTGATGAGCTCACTACCAAAACCGGTTTTAGAACTGTTCGTTTTACTGCAGATCACGGGCTGTTTATCAACAATCAACCAATTAAAGTAAAAGGCGTTTGCATCCATCAAGATCATGGCAGCCTGGGTGTTGCTGTTCCCGCAGCTGTCGAAGAGTTTCGCATCAAGAAACTTAAGGAAATGGGTGTTAATGCGTATCGCTGCGCTCACAATAATCCTTCGATTCACATTCTCGAACTTTGCGATAAATACGGTATGATCGTTATGGATGAAAATCGTTGGTTTGAAACTAGTCACGATGCGTTCTTACAAATCGAATCGATGGTTAAGCGAGATCGTAATCACCCGAGCATTATTATGTGGTCTGCTGGAAACGAAGAGCCTACTCAGAGCACCGTTGTTGGCAAGCATATCCTCGAAGAAATTAAGATGTTTATTAAGCGCTTAGACAAAACTCGTCCTGTTACTCTTGCTTTAAATGGCGGTTTTTATGGCTCTCACGCATCCGAATCTTCTGATACTCTCAGCATCAACTATGCTATCAAATTTTACGATAAGTCGCATGAAATTCATCCAGATAAATGTATTATGGTAACAGAAGCCGGAGCTACTCGAAATCCTAGAGGTGTCTATTTCCCTACAGATACTGTTCTTAATGTTACTGCCTATGATGAACATTTTCCTTCTTTTGGCGAATCTTTTAGACGCTTCTGGAAAGAGGTCGATACCCGCAATTATGTTGCCGGACTATTCTACTGGCCTGGTATAGAATATCGTGGCGAAGCCGAATATCCACAACTTACCAATATGGGTGGCGGTCTCGACAGCTGCTGCTTCGAAAAAGACAACTTCTATTTGTTGCAATCATTTTGGCTTGATGAGCCTGTTCTTCATTTGTTTCCGCATTGGAATCTGTTTGGTCACGAAGGCGAAGCCATCCGCGTTATGACATATTCTAATTTAGACGAAGTAGAATTAATTGTAAACGGCATATCTGCTGGCAAGCAACCTGCAAATAAATATGATCAAAACGAATGGAGCGTACCATTTGCTCCTGGCGAAATCGTTGCGATAGGCTACAAAGACGGTGCCGAAGTTAAACGTACAACAGTCAAAACTACCGGAGATCCTGCAGCTCTCAATATAGTTGCAGACAATCAGCCAAACTCCGATGGTGTTGTAGTTCTTCGCGTATTTGCCACCGATTCAAACGGTGACTTTGTACCAAACAGTAAAATTGCTATCTCGCATACCGTCGAAAACGGCACATTACTCGGCGCAAGCAATGGCGATCCACTAGATCAAACTTCTGTTGTTGCCAATACTCACAATTTAAATTCCGGACTTTTGCAAATTATCGCAAGACAGGACTCTAAAGATACTCCAATCAAGGTTACTGCAACCAACGGTGACATGTCCGCAACATTCGAATGCGACTTCCTAACCGTTCCAACAGCTCAGCTTCCTGTTCAAACTGATAAAATGGACCTTCCTAATTTTAGAGTTTGGCCTATTACACTAGACGTTGATGTTGCCGCAAGAGTCAATTACGATGATATGAACACTAGCATTCCGTTTAAATTCGGCACCGATCATCTTAGCGAAATCTTTGCAGATGACTATGGCTACGCTAAATACACTACCCGATTGCTCATTCCAGATTATGTCGGCGAAAAAGAAGTACGCATCATTATCGAAAATGTCACTGGCGATACCGAGATCTCCATTGAGCACGATCGCAATGTGTGGCCTAATGTTCAGCCTAGACTTGGTATTTCTCAAGAAATTATAAAATTTGCTGATCCACAGGGCGGCAATATTACTGTGCCTGTAACCAAGTTCTTCAAAAACGAAAAAGTTTTCGTACACATCGTTAACAAATACTCCGATCCAACTTGCGGCATCAGAGGCAAAGTGTACTGGGAACTCCACTAAAACCATGAATGTTGCAGTTATAGGAGTAAGCCATCAAAGTGCATCGGCTGAATTACGAGAATTGCTATCTTTTACCAATTCTCAAAAAATTGCAGCGACTACTGCATTACTCGACGCGGGGGTTGCCGAGTGCGTCATCCTTTCCACATGCAACCGGAGCGAGATATATGTAGCGTCTCACAATCTCGATGCGGATATCCCCAAAGTTTTAGAATTATATGAGAACGTCTCTGCCAATGCTATATTTATTCATCGAGGTTTAGACGCATTGACTCATCTTTTTATGGTTACAGCTGGTCTTGATTCTATCGTTATTGGCGAAGATCAAATTTTAGGGCAAGTCAAAGAGGCTCATCTCGCTGCCATAGAACTTGGCGCATCCAAAAAAATTCTAAACAAATGTTTCCGCGAGGCAATTACAACAGCCAAAAATATTAAAGCAACCACCAAGATTTCTGAGCTGCCTTTATCCATTGCATATATCGGAGTCAAATTTCTCAAGGAAAAGCTCGGATCGCTCAAAGATAAAACCGCACTTCTTATCGGTGCCGGAGAAATGAATCAGCTTGTGCTTAAATATCTCACTGCCGAAAAAATAGGTACCGTATTTATCGCAAACCGATCGCCTATTCAAAACGACGATTATCCTGCTATCATTATTCCTTTTGCTGATCGATACGCCAAAATCCCCGAAGTCGATGTGGTTATCTCTTGTACTGCATCTCCACATGTTATTATAGAATCCTTTGCTGCACCCACTGGCGAGGTCTATATTCTAGATCTTGCCATCCCCAGAGATATCGCGCCTATTATTGGCGAAATACCTGGGGTATCTTTATACAATATTGATGATCTACAAGAAATTGCCAATCGAAATAACGCTTCCCGTACTGAGCTCTCGCAAATAGCCATCGCTACAATCGAAGATGATATCGCGACTCTTGCCGAATGGTTTTCACACATTTCCGCAGATGCTACTCTCAGAGCTCTCAACGATATGTGTCACGTGATACATTCTGATACAATGCGCTATCTAAATCGCAAGCTCGATCTCGATCTAAAAGAGCATAAACTCATAGATCAGATGCTACTAAGCTCTCTAAAACGGCTAATTCGCGAACCGATTCTCAAAATAAAGCAGGAGACCAATCCAGTGCAGCAAGCTGAATATATCAAATTGCTATCCGAATTATTTTCGATACCTTTGGAATAATCGACGTCACAATATAAAGGAGTGATCTATACGTTTACAGTAGGTACCAGAGGCAGCGCGCTTGCTATTGCTCAGACAAAGCAAATCATAGCCTTAATGCAACAGCAAAATCCCGATGCTACTTTTTCAATTAAAATAATTCAAACCAAAGGCGATGCCATTACAGAGATCCCGCTCGATAAAATTGGTGACAAAGGTCTTTTTGTTTCCGAGATAGAGCACCAACTTCTCAGCGGCCAGATAGATATCGCCATTCATAGCTACAAAGATCTCCCCAGTAATATAACTCCCGGGCTTATCATTGCCCATCCTCCGGCGCGTGCACCCAGGCAAGATGCTCTCGTTCTTCGTGACGGCACCATCTCCTCTCTCGATGCGATCCCGCGCAATGCCACAATAGCTACCGGTAGCCTAAGACGCAAATTACAGCTTCTCCACCATAGGCCAGATCTCAACGTCGTTCCTATTCGTGGAAACATCGATACTCGACTCAAAAAACTTTCAGATGTGGATGGCATCGTCATCGCTGCAGCTGGGCTCGCTCGCTTGGACTTGGCTCATAAAATAAGTTATTTATTTCCAGAAGATATTCTCGTCCCAGCAGCTGCGCAAGGAGCAATAGCTATTCAATGCCGTGCTACTGACACTACGGCTATAGCATGCGCCAACAGTATTTCGGACTCTACAACAGCCCTAGAAGTTTCCGCCGAACGAGCTTTTCTATCCGCAATTGATGGCAGCTGCCATATTCCTGTCGGAGCTACGGCGCATCTAATCGACGATACCATGTATCTTAAAGCAATTTTCGGAAATACAACTACATTTATCACTCACTCTGCCGAAGCTCATGTCACTACAGAAATACAGGCGCAAGCTCTCGGTATTGCAACAGCTCGATCCGTCTTGGCGCAGATCAACGCACCGTCTCATGCTGGCATGGTTTATCTAGTTGGCGCAGGACCAGGCGACCCAGGACTTCTCACACTCAAAGCTCTCGAGTGCATCCAAAAAGCCGATGTTATCGTATATGATAAATTAGCAAACCCGGCATTTCTAGCCTCGGCAAAACCCTCCTGTAAACTTATCGATGCTGGCAAAGTATCTGCTAATCACACATTGACGCAAGATCAGATCAACGAGACCCTAGCTGCCAATGCGCAAGATGATGTAGTTGTTACGCGATTAAAAGGTGGGGATCCCTATGTATTTGGAAGAGGTGCCGAAGAAGCAGAATATCTCGCCGAACGTGGCATTCCGTTTGAAGTGGTTCCTGGCATCACATCGGCAATTGGCGGCTTATGCTATGCTGGAATCCCTGTCACGCATCGTAATTTCGCATCGTCTTTTCATGTCATCACCGGGCACCAAAAAGCCAATTCAGATACAATCAATTGGCCCGCTCTTGCCACTGTCGGGGGTACATTAATTTTTCTCATGGGCATAGCAAACCTCGAGTCGATTTGCTACAATCTCATAACACATGGCTTAGCTACTACAACTCCTGCAGCCATCGTAACAAATGCTACAACGCCACATCAGCAAATTGTAATCGGCACCCTCGCCACTCTTACAAATATTGCCAAGTCCAACGCCGTAACAAGCCCTGGAATAATCGTCGTYGGCGATGTAGTTTCTCTACAAAATCAACTAGACTTCTTTACGAAAAAGCCGCTCTTCGGCAAAACCATTGTCGTAACCCGCGCTCGCTCGCAATCTAGCTCTTTATCAACAGCACTAGCAGATCTCGGCGCACATGTTATCGAAGCACCTGCCTTTAGCATAGAGCCGCATCCAGACAATCTACTTGCGACAATCAAATCAATCGACTCGTACGACTTTATCGCTTTTACCAGTCAAAACGGCGTTGAAATTTTCTTCGAAACGTTATTTGCCTCGGGYCTCGATGCTCGTTCGTTAGCCCACGCTCAAATAACCGCTATCGGATCGGCAACAGCTTCCAAGCTTCAACAATACGGAATCCATGCCGATATCATTCCGCCAAAAGCAAATTCCGAATCGCTATTGGCAGTACTCGAATCTATAGTCACTCCGGCTCATAAATTATTGCTGGTAACAGCCACAAATTCTCGCGATCTACTTCTAAACCTCAGTTGCCATGTAGATAAGGTTTGCGCGTATGCCACAGTTCCAGCCACGACTATGCCCAGCATCGCTGCAGCAGACTATATCACTTTCACGTGCTCGTCAGCAGTCGAAAACTTCATGGCTATATCCGGTAATGCCAATATCATAGCCAAAACAGTATCCATTGGCAACGTAACTTCCGCGGCTCTCCAAAAATATGGACTATCCATAGATTTACAAGCCGCCACCGCCACCATTGCCGACCTAGTCGATACCATTGTCAACGATGTTTAATCCGTAAATTATTCTCTTGCTCATTCTTATTTTTAGAGGAGGTTAACATGATTTTCAGACCCAGACGTTTACGCCAAAATTCTCACATCAGAGCTTTGGTTCGTGAAACGCATTTACACATTACTGATCTCGTTTTTCCGATTTTTGTAACAGAAGGTAGCAATATAAAAACTGAGATTTCTTCTCTACCAGGTGTTTATCATTTTTCTATTGATACTCTGCTAATCGAAGTAGCGGAGGTTATAGAGTTAGGTATCCACGCTGTTATGCTATTCGGAATTCCCGATACCAAAGATGCTTGCGGGAGTTCTGCATTCGATCCTAACGGCATAGTTCAGCGTGCCACCCGTGCGCTTAAGGAAGCATTTCCAGATTTATATATAATCACAGACGTTTGCTTATGCCAATACACAGATCATGGCCATTGCGGCATTTTGGAAAATACTACCATCACCAACGACGCTACACTAGAGGTTTTGGCCCAAGTTGCTCTCAGTCATGCCACCGCAGGAGCCGATATGGTTGCCCCCTCAGATATGATGGACGGCCGAGTTGCGACAATTCGTCGTATCCTCGATCTCAACGGCTTTTCTCATATTCCTATTATGGCGTACAGTGCCAAATACGCTTCAAACTTTTATGGACCTTTTCGCGCGGCGGCTCACTCGACTCCCTCTTTTGGTGACCGCAAATCATATCAGATGGATTACGCCAACGCCACCGAGGCCCTCCGAGAAGTACAACTAGATATTACAGAAGGCGCGGATATCGTAATGGTTAAGCCCGCCCTTGCGTATCTCGATATTATTGCAAAGGTTTGCGCGGAAGTTACTGTGCCAGTTGCTGCGTACAATGTCAGCGGAGAATATGCGATCTTAAAGCTCGCTATTTCACATGGGCTTCTCGATGAGCTCGCGATTTACGAAACTTTATTATCTATCAAGCGCGCTGGTGCCACACTAATTATTTCTTACTTCGCMAAAGAAGTTGCCTACAATATTAGGGAGGGTAAATATGATTCATACTAATTCGGAGCATCTATATTATAAAGCGCAGAAGCTTATTCCCGGCGGGGTTAACAGTCCTGTCCGTGCCTTCAAATCGGTGGGCACTTCTCCTGTCTTTGCCGCCAAAGCTTATGGCAGCGTTATCGAAGATGTAGATGGCAACAAATATATCGATTACATCTGCTCTTGGGGTCCTCTAATTCTAGGCCACAGCCATCCTCTTCTATTGGATAGCATCACCAATGCAGCGAAGCTTGGCTCCAGTTTTGGTATTCCCACTGCCGCCGAAGTTGAAATGGCCGAGCTAATCGTTTCCGCATATTCTAGCTCTGTAGATGAAGTCAGAATGGTAAATTCTGGTACAGAGGCCACCATGAGTGCTTTGCGTGTCGCAAGAGGATATACTGGTCGTAACAAAATTTTAAAATTCGAAGGTTGCTACCATGGTCACAATGATTCCTTGCTCGTTAAGTCTGGTTCCGGTACCATCACGTATGGCGTTCCTACTAGCTTAGGCATAACCGCGGCCGTTGCCCATGACACGATTGTTGCCCCATATAATGATATTGAAGCGGTCACAGCTATTTTTGAAGCGCACTCACATGAGATTGCCGCCGTTATAGTCGAGCCCGTTTCTGGCAATATGGGAGTCGTCTCCGCGACCATCGAATTTTTACAAGCGCTTCGAGATCTCACTGCTACCCATGGCGCGGTCCTAATTTTTGATGAAGTTATCACAGGATTTCGATTGGCCTATGGCGGTGCTAGCGAGTATTTTGGCATTGCACCCGATATGATATGTTTTGGCAAAATAATTGGGGGCGGGCTTCCGGTCGGTGCGTACGCAGGCAAGCGAGCCATTATGGATGTCGTATCTCCAGTTGGCGGTGTCTATCAAGCCGGCACATTATCTGGAAATCCTCTTGCTATGGCTGCAGGAATTACGCAGCTCAAGTATTTACGCGACACTGCGACTATATATGCCGATCTCGATGCCAAGGCAGCGTATTTGGAATCGGGTATTAATACAATCCTACGCGAACTTAATCTCAATTTTACCGTCAACCGAGTTGGCTCATTGCTATGTTTATTTTTCACTTCTCACAAAGTTACAAATTACGATGAGGCGCTCACCTGCGATACTCAAAAATTTAATATATATTTTCAATCTTTACTCGATCAGGGAATTCTCATTGGTCCATCACAATTTGAAGCCATGTTTATTTCCGCTGCACACACATATGCTCAACTAGATACAACATTAGCTGCCATTAGGGTAGCATTAAATCAATTTAAGTAGAGGAGTTTGATTATGAGAGAAAAAATATTAATGAATACCGGTTACAAATTTATTGCCGAGGATATTGCCAATCCGCCAAGCTTCGGGCACAAAGAAACTTATATGATGAGCAAGTCGGTTAGAGGTCGTGGACCTGCTTCGCCATCATATTATGATTCGGACTGGGCAGATGTCGTACTGCCGCATGATTATGTTATAGATGGTGAATATGCTCCTGAGCATAACGGCCCTCACGGTTCTCTTCATCGCGACAATGCATGGTATCGTCGGCAGTTTGCTCTCGATTCTACAGATGCTGACAAAAAATTGTCGCTGATATTTGAAGGCGTTGGTAAAAATACCCAAATTTGGATAAACGGTCATTTAATGGGCTCAAATTCTAGCATGTATAATACTTTTGAAATAGATTTTACCGCCGTTGCCAAGGTTCCGGGCATCAATACGCTTGCTGTATATATCAACAACGCAGATTTTGAGGGCTGGTGGTATGAAGGCGCTGGTATTTACCGCAACGTGTGGCTTCTCAAAACCAACTCACTCAGATTAAACTGGTGGAATAATTACATTCACAGCGAGCACATTAAGGACAACGATTTTAAGGTTTATGCTAATGGAGTTTTGGAGAATTATTCCGCAACTGACAGGGATGTCACGTTAAAGTTTTACATTAAGGAGAGCAAAAATACTGTCGAGCTTGGACAATTTAACGTCACAGTTCCCGCTAATGATTTTCTCTCTTACGAAGAATCATTTGACTTTGCACATGCCACGCGATGGAGCCCTGATCATCCGTTTTTATATCATCTAACTATTGCAGTAGTAGAAGATGGCACTGTAATAGATGAACTCGATACCAACATCGGCTTCCGAACTATCGAGTTTACTCCAAATCATGGTGTATTCATCAACGATCAGCCACTCAAATTAAAAGGAGTCTGTATCCACCAAGATCATGGCAGCCTTGGTGTTGCCGTTCCCGCTGCAGTTGAAGAATATCGAATTAAGAAGCTCAAGGAGATGGGCGCCAATGCCTACCGCTGCGCACACAACAATCCTTCTATCAACATTCTCGATTTATGCGACAAATATGGCCTAGTTGTTATCGATGAAAATCGCTGGTTCGAAACTAGCCGTGATGCCTTTTCACAAATCGAATCGATGGTTAAACGCGATCGTAATCATCCTTCCGTAATCGCCTGGTCTGCTGGAAATGAGGAGCCCACCCAAAGCACTGTTGTCGGCAAGCATATTTTAGAAGAGATCAAGATGCATATCAAACGCTTCGATCGTTCTCGTCCTGTTACGCTTGCTTTAAACGGTGGCTTCTATGGCTCATACGCATCACACGCCTCCGATGTACTCAGCATCAATTACGCTATAAATTATTATGACAAATCTCATGAAATTCATTCGGATAAATGTATCTTGGTCACCGAAGCTGCAGCTGCCAGCACGATTCGCGGCGTATACTTCCCAGACGATACTTCTTCCAAGCTCACTGCGTATGACGAGCATTTTCCTACATTTGGCGGTTCCTTTAGACATTTTTGGCAGGAGGTCGATACGCGAGATCATATTGCAGGCATCTTCTACTGGACCGGCATTGAATATCGAGGTGAGGCAACTTATCCGCAGCTAATTGCCGCTGGCGGTGGTCTCGACAGCTGTTGTTTCGAAAAGGAAAACTTCTATTTACTGCAAGCATTTTGGAAAGATGAGCCTATCTTGCATGTTTTTCCGCATTGGAATCTTATTGGGCATGAGGGCGATACTATAAAGGTGATGACCTACTCAAATTTAGATGAAGTAGAGATCATTGTCAACGGCGCGTCGGCTGGCAAACAGGCGGTTAACAAATACGATCAAAACGAATGGAATATTGCATATGAGCCGGGCGAACTCATTGCGATTGGATACAAAGATGGTTCGGAACTTAAGCGAGTTACTCTAAAGACCACAAAGGCTGCAACCAATATACACATCGTTGCAGATAACAAGGCCAATTTTGAGGGCGTTGCCATTCTGAGAGTTTATGCGACAGATATTGATGGTCTATTTGTTCCAGACTGCGCTATTGCTATAGATCACCAAATAGAAAACGGAGTACTTCTCGGTTCTAGCAATGGCGATCCTCTTGATCACACTCCTGTGAAAKMTTCSACGCACAATCTTCATGCGGGCTTACTCCAAATTATTGCCAAGCAAACTTCAAAGGATGCTCCGCTTAAAGTCACCGTTTCTACCGCATTTACGACAGCCGAGCTTGTAGACGATTTCTACTCTGTCGCGGCCAAGCAAGTTCCTTCATTAGTGACCAAAGATAAGCTCGATTTAGACGGCTTTCGTGTATGGGCTCCTTCTGTCAATACCGATGTCATTGCAAGAGTTAACTACAACGACATGAATACCAGCTTCCCATTTAAATTTGGTACCGATTCTATTGCAGATATATTCTCTCATTCTGCTGGCATGGCCAAATACACAACCCAAATTTTAGTTCCAAACTATGTTGGCAACAAAAATATTTCAATTGTTATCGATGGAGTACACGGCGATACTTCAATATATATAGCTCATGCCGATAATCCTTGGCCTGGTTCGCAACCTCGAAAGCCGCATTCAACACAGTTACTACAATTTGATGATCCACATGGCGGCAACATTACTGTACCACTCAAGCATTTCTTTAAAAACGAGAAGATAGTTGTCCACATTACAAACAACGATAAAATTACTGGCAGAATATATTGGTCTCTCAATCCGCAGCCAACTACCGAAGCCTAAAATTTCGCATACTTGTACGGCCTTTTATCATCTGAATCTATYCCTGTTGTGTATGATATATTTGGTACGGTCGCATAAAATCTCTCCAGCGCGTCTGCATTATCAGTTGCAGTTTTAAAGATTGCTATATTTAGCTGTCGTAGTATTTCTGCAACTTTTGCATGCGCTGCTGCTATAAGATCATCAAACGATTCATTTGAGATTTCTCCAGTTATTGGATGTCTCCAGCTATCTTTGCTTGTATTTAGATAGTCTATATTTCCRTCGTAACATTTGTGGTATGAAAACGAATCTACCAACCCGGCTATTTCCTTTGGCAATGCTGGAGAAATCGCCTTTGCCACGGCTTTCTTTACCCCAAAATTATCATACGTTAATATAAAATAATTTCTAAAATATCGATATGAAATATCAAAAATTTGGCCTCCATTTTTTATATCATATGTGGAGCGCAAACTAAATTCATACAAATCTAAAATAACTTTAGGCACCGGCTTTGCTTTTAGTATATGCTTATGCACCTTAAATTTATTGGCTTCCAAATCAAACGCTTCCTTTAATATTAGATAATCTATAGCGAGCTCCATTTTGCGATGTACTCCCATATATTTATCAGTATCGGGATCTCCCGGAATATACTTTCCGCCTATATAAAATATATAGGGATGCACACTAGAATCTAAAATATAGTGGCATAAAAACCCCGACATATATGCCAGCAGTTGCTCCGTCTCCTCCAGATTACCTYTGTTAGAACAGACGAAGCGCATCGCGGATTCGATAAATTCTTTGGTTTTGCTATTATGCATAGCTGCTGCTACGTAACTGAAGTTGTCTTCTTTATATCTGTCATGATAAAACATTGGATCCGGGCCTTGGCATCCCAAAAAAAATAAGGCTCTGTTTTTTGCAATAGCAGAATATAGTTTTGTTTTCGCTATATTCTTGGTGGCATTTAACCCAAAAATATAGTGAGTGATAATATCGGGCATAGTATCAGTCTCCTTTTCTCAATTTTACGGTAATATTCCCTAATTTAGGCCGCTTTATTCGTTATTCTTGTAGCAATAAGTCGCAATAAAGTGAAACCCCCCCTTGATTATCTCTATAATAGCAGTATAATGAAAATTGCGGGAGCAACCGCTTATTTTTTTGATTATTGTAACTATTATCACTTTTAGGAGGCAACACATGAAATTTTTTATCGATACAGCTAACATTGAGCATATCAAAAAAGCTAATGACATGGGTGTAATTTCAGGAGTAACAACTAATCCATCACTTATTGCGAAAGAAGGTCGTGATTTTAATCAAGTTATTTCTGAAATTGCAAGCATCGTTGATGGAGCAATTAGTGGTGAAGTAAAAGCAACCACGGTTGATGCCGAAGGAATGATTGCAGAAGGTCGAGAAATCGCCAATATTCACAAAAACATGGTTGTAAAGATTCCGATGACCGCAGAAGGATTGAAAGCTTGCAAAGTTCTTTCTAGCGAAGGCATCAAAACTAATCTTACTCTAATTTTTAGCGCAAACCAAGCTCTATTGGCCGCACGCGCCGGCGCAACCTATGTTTCACCATTCTTAGGTAGAATTGATGATATCAGCGGTAGAGGGATAGATTTAATTAGCGAAATATCCGCTATTTTTAAGGAGCATAATATCGATAGCCAAATTATAGCCGCAAGTGTTCGCAACCCTGTTCATGTAACAGATTGTGCATTATTGGGAGCGGACATTGCCACTGTGCCATATAACGTTATCGAACAGATGATCAACCATCCCCTAACCGATGCTGGAATCGAAAAATTTAAAGCTGACCACATAGCAGTATTTGGAAATTAATATAAGGAGGCTAATACCTTGAACGCAAACGAAATTAGAAAGCTTATAATAGAAGGAATTTATAATGCACAGAGCGGTCACCCAGGCGGGTCATTGTCTATTGCAGAACTAATGTCTGTATTGTTTTTTGATGAAATGAATATAGATCCCAAAAATCCAAAAGACCCAGATAGAGACAGATTTGTTTTATCAAAAGGTCATGCGGCACCAGCCTTATACGCGGCACTGGCTCTTAGAGGCTACTTTGATCCAGAAGACATAAAAACTCTTCGAAAAGTAGATAGCTACCTACAAGGGCATCCTTGCAAAAACAAAGTCCCCGGCGTTGATATGAGCACAGGCTCATTGGGCCAAGGTCTCTCTGCAGGCAACGGAATGGCTATGTGTGGCAAATATGATAAAAAAGACTATCGAGTATATGTAGTATGTGGCGAAGGCGAAATCCAAGAGGGACAAATTTGGGAAGCCGCGATGACTGCCGCACACTATAAGCTAGATAATCTCACTTTATTTGTAGACTCTAACAAATTGCAAATCGATGGACCTACCGAAGAAGTAATGAGTGTTGGCGACATTTCTGCAAAATTTAGTGCATTTGGCTGGAATACCCTAACTATAAATGGCCACGACGAAGCTGCGATCAAAGAAGCAATTGCGTCGGCAAAAGCATATAAAGGCAAACCAACTGCTATTGTATGCGAAACTATAAAAGGCAAAGGCGTTTCATATATGGAAGGCAATCTCAATTTCCATGGGGCAGCACCAAATAAAGAACAATACGAAATCGCTATGAAAGAGCTTGGAGGTAGATAGGATATGGCAACACCAACTAGAGAAGCATATGGAAAAGCATTAGCCAAATTAGGTCATGAAAAAGAGTTTTTTGTATTAGATTCAGATCTYGCAAAAGCAACCGCTACAATACACTTCAAAAATGAACACCCACAACGTTTTTTTGATATGGGTATCGCAGAATCCGATATGATGTCTACCGCAGCCGGAATGGCAACATGTGGCAAAAAAGTTTTCGCTAGCACTTTTGCTGTATTTGCCGCTGGAAGAGCATACGAGCAAATTCGCAACTCAATAGCATATCCAAATCTGCCTGTAGTTATCGGAGCGACTCATGGMGGCGTTATGATAGGTGAAGACGGAGCGTCACATCAGGCAATAGAGGACGTATCGCTTATGAGAACTATGCCTAACATGACAGTTGTTGTTCCTGCTGATGCCGCAAGCACCACTCAATTTGTAGAGCAGGCAATGGACTTTCCGACTCCGTTATATATTAGAGCGGGGCGCGGTGCCACACCTGACATATACAATGAAAACATAAAACTTACAATCGGCAAAGGCAACGTATTAATAGATGGTACTGACTTGACTATCATAGCCATGGGAGAGTTGGTCTCCGAAGCGCTTCAGGCAGCAAAGCAACTTGATCAGCGAGGTATTAGTACTGCCGTAATTGATATGCACACGGTTAAGCCTATTGATAGAGAATTGGTATGCAAATACGCAAAGAAAACCGGCAAGATTATTACAGCCGAAGACCATAGTATAATTGGAGGGCTGGGCTCTGCTGTTGCCGAGATATTAGCCGAGACCGGAGACGCGACACTCAAACGCCTCGGTATAAACGATGTATTTGGAAAATCGGGCACCAGATCTGATCTGCAAGAATATTTTAATTTAACTGCTAAAGGAATTATCGAACTCGCACTAAAATAATATAAAAAACCCCCCAGTCTAAATACTGTAGGGGGTTTTATTATGCCTTATTTATTTGGCTATCCTTCCTTTATAAAATCCACTGGTTTGCGACGCCGCCCAAATTACATCTTCCTCATGCGGATCAAACATCACTTCTAATATTTTGTCCGGATTGCCCAATCCCTGATTAATCTTTATCCAATTTTTACCTAAATTGTCAGTGTAAAATAGCCCGCAATTTAGACTGTCTATTGCAGAGTTTTTATCTACGTTTACTATCATTCGATTTTCATTGGCAGGATCCAAAAATGTTTCTATTACTGTTGGCATCTTAAAGATCTGCTCCCAGTTTTTGCCCTCATCATCGCTAATCCATACTCCATCGATTTCTGATAATCGCCCACCTTCACCTGTTGAGATTACAATTCTTCCCGATTCTGCGATAGTAACATCGTTTACTGCCGTAATTCCTGCTGGCAACAAAATTTTTTCCCACTTCTCTGCTCCATCTGTAGATTTAAATAATCCTCCACTGTTTTTACCCTGTTTCATTGCCGCCGCATAGATCACTGTATTATCTGAATTGAACGCTACTGCATTGATATTCGGACTGAATGGTAATCCGTTATTTGCTGCCTCCCAGGTCACTCCCGCATCGGTCGTTTTAAATACGCCTCGCTTATATTCTGGTATCGGATTTTCTCCATCACCTCCAGTATCGTTTATAACCGATATCGGCATCGCGAAGTACATCGTGTTTACATCATTTTTATCGATTATCAGCGTATATGCTTTTACAGAATTGCTAGGGTCGCAGCTGACTCCCGCTATTTGGTATACCAGATCACTTACTGAGCTCCACGACTTTCCGCCATCAGCAGACTTCATAAACTCTCCTGCGTGACCTAGCCTTTCTACTAATGTATATAATTTATTGGGATCTGTTGGGTCATATGCTATCGCAGAAGTTGGGCATGGCACCGAATTTGTTGGGTCTAGCTTAGCTACCGGCATGTTTGTAGTATTCAAATACTCATAATCCACATCATCTACCACTTCCCATATTCCTGTTTCACCCACTACAAATCTTATATCTCCCGTTTCTGGCTCTGCCAATAAAAACTTACCCGGAATATTACTATTGCCACGACCTACCCAGATGCCGCTATCCTCTGCCCCCACCTCTACCGCGTCAACCTGATTCCATGTTCTGCCATAATCAAATGATGCAACACGCGATTTAAAAATATGCGTCATCAACGTTTTTCCGTCTGGGCTAACATCCAAATATTGTACTGCCAATTGCGGATAGCTCAGCTCATACATATGCGACCATTTGGATTCCCCACCTACTTCAACATTCGCTGTAGTCAATTCCACATCTGACGGTGAATACAAACTCTCCAGATATTCAACATCTTCTGTCGGGCCGTATGCTCCCGCTCCCGTTTCTCCCCCTTTGCCTACTCTAGTCGAAATAAACCAGTTTTTACCCCCATCTTCRGTCATCCATACGCCTTCGGGGCCCACAGAATATTCCTTTCTACTGCAGGATAGCAGATAGATGCGATTTGGATTTGTTGGATCCACCTCGATTTCACGAAAGTTTGGCAAGATTGCCGATGGCAAATTTAAAGTTGACTGCAACTCTGTTTTTGATTCACCAAACCATTTACCCATATTGTGAAAGAACCCATAGCTTCCTGTTAAAGTACTTTCATCTCCAAATTGTGTAAAATCAACATAGAGCGAATCGGTTGTAATCGATTCCCAATTCTCTCCTCCATCGGTGCTCCTAAATGCTCCCCCTCTTGATGCAATATCAAATTTACCTGCTRTATCGCTGGGCACTTTATCCCACATCGTAAGCTCCGTCGCAAACAAAGTCACCTGCCCCGTTGACGCATCGTAATGCATATCGAGATCTCGTAATATTTTAGTTTCCAGGCCATTGTTTTTTTCGGTATAGGTGACTCCACCATCTTTGCTGACATAAACGCCATGGCTGGTGCCTACATATAGCGTGTTAGAATCTTTGGGATCCACAAAAATTTGGCCTATCTCTGTACCTTTTGGTAGCCCTGAATTATATAATTTCCAACTTTTTCCTTGATCGATAGATTTAAATATCGCACCACTTACTTTGAGTTTGGAGGTATTTTTCTGTGGCTTTTTTTGAGTTCTCGCATCGATGTTGTCCCAAAATTCTCCCGCTCCGGCGTATATTATATTGTCATCATTCGGGTCAATTCTTATTGCCGACAATGCCGTTCTGCTAGGTTCTTTAAAAGTTTCTAGGTTGGTGCGCTCCCAGTTTAACCCTTTATCGGTTGTTTTCCAAAGCCCAAACGCGCTTACTGCAAAGCCGAGGTTTTCATCTTGCTTCGAAAAATCCATCTGATACACTTGCCCTATGTTAAACGGTCTRCCATTGGTATCATCGTCGGTTATTGGCGTCCAAGTATCGTGGCTTTGCATGTTGTCGGTCGACACATATGTATTTTGCATGTTCTGCGAAATATATACCCAGTCTGGATCTGTCGGATGAAATATCGAGGAATCTGCTCCACCCTGGCTTCCTGGACCAATTTGTGTCCACAATACTTCGTCACTAGATATTACTTTTTTKGAAATCAATTGTTCAAAAAATATATCTTGCGCAATCACTACTCCTGTCCCGGCTATTAAACCCAAGCTCATTAATGCTGTCAYAAATTTKCTTTTCATATATACAGCTCCTTTTTTATTATATAATATTAATTTATTGTATATTAGATATACTCTCAAGTCAATGTTCTTTGTGTAATACGTAAATACATTTCCATATTCCCTTAACTTTATCGAAATGTTTTGTAAAWTTAGTACTATATCATCTGCAATTCTAATATACTACTATCACATCATTTTATTGTATTTATTATAATCTAAGAGGAGATTTATTATGAACAAAAAATTAATCACCGCTATTGTAATTGCTGGCGTCACTCTCATTTCTCACCCATCACAAGCTCTTCTTCACTATTTAAACGACTACTCGGAAACGCTCAATACTGCACATATGCCGTCTACAGACCTCGTTGACTGGGTCCAGTTTGCTCCCGGAAATGCCGGAGATTCCGATGGCGTTTTTATACATCCAACCAACGATGATATAATGTTTAGCTTTCCCGACATGGGCAACGCATATAGATCTGCAGATGGCGGAAAAACCTGGACCACTCTTTTGGATAGCGACCAAACTACATCTCGACCTCTTACTATGGTATACGGAATGGACTTCTCCCGTCAAAATCCAAACTTCGGCATGGCGGCAAACTCATCGGGCATCCAAATCACCACTGATGCTGGTGTGACTTTTGGCGATTTTATTCTTTCTACCAACATCGAGACGATTACTGTTCATCCTCACAACGACAACATCTGGTTTGCAGGCACTGGAAATTTTTGGAACACGAAACAAAATTATCGCACGTATGTAAGCCCACACGGAATTAAGCCCGCTCCTAATGCTGGCAAATTATACAAAACCGTCGATGCGGGCCAAACTTGGACCGAGCTTAAAAATACCGGCATCCATCCTAAGGCAGAGTTTGGTGTATTTTATATATATCCTTCAGACCCAAATCTAATGTTTACCGCGACTACATACGGATTATATAAGAGCACTGATGGCGGCAACTCTTGGAACAAAATCGAATCCATTGAACTTGCAGATGGCGACGACCACGATCTGGTTATGGACCTTGAGGTCTATGAAGATCCCCAAACCGGCAAGCTTACCCTTTATGTCATCAACCAAATTAAATATGATATCGACACCGAAGCGGGCATGGTTACAAGCTCCGGCGGAATCTTAAAAAGCCATGACTTGGGCAATACCTGGATTGATATCAGCGGTGACTTAGGCGTCGACTTTACTCAAATACATGACGCCACGTATGACTTAGTTCAAAATACACTAAAACCTAATGGCATTGATTATATAGGCCACGAAAATTTTGTTAAAAATTGGTTCCCTACTGCTACTAGCAAATACTTTAATAAATCTAAGTATCGACCAAACAATGCCTCTGTGACAGCAATTGCGCCAAATCTCCCAACTCATTTTCTCCACAATTTTGATCAGATCGAAGTGGACCCAACTAATCCTGATAAGATTTATATTTCGCAAGACGGCAAGTGGTCTGCGTCGACGCTAATAGGAGACGTTTGGACTACAGATAACGGCGGAGAGGATTGGTATATTGCTACTCGCACGGGTCTTGCCTGGGATTATCCTAACAAGTATTGGGAATCGCTAAACCAACCAATGGGCAAGAATGTGCAGCCAGATCATTATAATTATGATTACGGAATCGAATTATATACTACGCAAGGTATGCGTGATTTGGATATGAATAGCAAAGGTGAAGTTTTTGCATTGTATCGAACTTTATACAAATCTACAGATGGCGGAGAGTATTGGCAAAACTTAGATAGCGTTCAGCTTCCTTCTGGCGGATGGACCGGAACCGGCGCGAGTAATCTTCCCGGAAAACAAATTATTACCGATACCAGAGATCCAAATTTGATGTATATGGTGGGTGGCGAAAATCGATTGTTCCAAAAAGTTAATGGTGATGAAGAATATTATTATCCTGATACAGCATCTATGCTAAACTACCCCGACTCTCCTGAGAATATCTCGATGATTGCAATACATCCTGAGGATTTAAACACAATGTACTCGCTGATGCTACGCCAGGGTGGCCAGGGTGACATATACAAATCTACCGATGCGGGGGTAACATGGAAATCTATGGCAAATATTTTCAAAACGCCTGATATCTATACCAAAGTGGTGCAAAAAGGCTTTATCATCGACCCAACCAACCCCGACAATATGTATTTTTCTGTTACCGCAACCAATGTCAACGAGGTTCCTCCGCTTCACGGTACACAATATAGCGGCGTATACAAATCAACTGATGGCGGATACACTTGGAACAAAAATACTGCGGGGCTTCCGGGCACTCACGACGTGTTCGATCTCGAGTTCGCTCCAAACGATACAACAACCATTTACGCAGCATCATCAGCTGGCAAAGATATACCTATTCCAAAACTTGAAACTGCATCAGAATGGACTTTGGACCAGGGGGCTTCTTTCTATACGTTCTACGCCGGAAAGGGGCATTACTCTCTAGCTTTACCAGCTACAGCGACAGCTCAAAGAGCATTGCCAACACTTGCTCCCAATACAGAATATTACATTTCAACTCTTGTCACAACAGACCCTGACGGTGAGTCGATTATGTCTATTGTTGCAGAAGATGGAACTGTACTCGGGCAAGAAACTCTTGTAAGCTCTAATTTTGAGATAAAGGGCATATTTTTTACTACACCCGACAATCCAAATGTATCGCTAACATTTGAAGGCACAGGCGAAGGCGATGTGTATCCAGACAAAATTACTCTCAAAACTGCAGGCGGGCTGTATCGCTCAACCGATAGCGGAGAGACTTTTGCGCGAGTGGAGAGCTTTCCGCAGATTCCACAAGTAAACGATATAACTGTTGCTGGAGACAAGATCTACGTTGCAGGAGGGAACGCAACTACTGGAATTGCCAATGGCGGCTTATGGGTTGGTGACGGCGAAACATGGACCAAAATATTTGAGCACCCTAAAACGCTTGCGATCGATGTGGATCCTTACAACCATGATCGACTGCTAATATTTACTGCTCGAGAATCATATAATTATTATGATGAAGACAGCTATAATGCGGGCGTATATTATTCTGATGACGCAGGCGCGACATGGTCCAAAATAAATCATGGCCTGGGCAATCCTACAGGCGTATACGACGTTGCCTTCGACTTGGCAGACCCAAATGTTCTGTGGCTAACTAGCAGCTCTGGCGGATTCTATAAAGGGTTTATTGGAGGTGCTCCAGAAAGAGAGACCAACTTACCTGAGTATACAGTAACATTTGCGACAGGAGCTGATACACAAACCCAGACAGTGGAAAAATATTCCAAGGCAATTAAAATTGGCCCTACAAATATAGTATGGCATCTTAATGGTGCTCCATACAACTTTAATACCCCGGTTATAGCAGATATAACTTTGGAAGCTATACCTAAATAATCAACGAATCTTGGAGGGGCATATTACAGTGCCCCTATTATTTATGATTGGAGAGATAAAATGAATAGAAGATTGATTTCCGCACTTACGCTTTTAACAGCAATAACAACTACTACAATAGCCACTCCTATATTGGCAGCAACTCCAGCCACCGACGCAATTACTACTTTATTAGAGGAGCTAGGCATTTCAGATTTAGAACTTCCCGAATTTGAGCCAGAATTCGAATTAGAGATCGACCCATTTTTTGATGACTTCTTTGACGAAGTACCTTATATTCCAGTGCCCGTTGTTCCAGATATGCCAGAAGACGACTTTCCGCTGATCGCACCAGATATGACTGTTTCTATGCCTATTGCAGAGTCCGAAAATTTAATGGCAGCGCTAGATCCAGGMTTTGATGCCGGTATCGATTCGGGATTATTTAAGGCACTTGCCCCAGCCTGGGGAGAAGGGATTTCTCATTCTGAAATTGTCTCCGATGATGGCAATAACGCACTTATGCTCACTAATGATGGTAGCTCAAAATCTTGGGCATTCACTGTAAAGGGACTTTCGCCAAATACGAATTATCAATTTACTGCTAGAGCAAAGAAAAATGCATCCAATCACGCTTCTGCTATTGTATTTAACAAAGCCGCAATAGCTGGCGCGACATCCAATGTTGTACATACAATTACCTCTGTTGATGCCTGGCAAACTATCACATACAGTTTTACGACCTCCGCCACTGCAACATCTCTAAATATAGGATTAAACTTCAATTCTAGCACCACACCATATGAGGATGCCAAAATTTATATGGATGACTTCTCGCTAATTGCAATAGACGCAGTTCCAGAGCCCGATAAATACCCCGACCACAACGACCAGTTTAATCCCAATGATGAGGTATTAGATGCATCTCCAGATGTGTTTCCTCTATCTGATAAAGCTAACACACGCAACTGGGCGCTCAGCCAAACTTTTTCTGATGAGTTCGACGATGCCACTCTCGATAGCAGCAAGTGGAAGACTATCAACAAAAATTGGTCTGGCAGATTCCCATCTTATTATGTCGAAGAGAATGTGCGTGTTGAAGACGGCAAAATGGTATTGCAATCTAATTGGGGCGATATGGTTTTGGATGAAAATGGAGAAGTTACTAATGCCGGCGAAATGACACAGGGCTATGAAGCTGCCGTTGCCTTAAACCCTACGCTAACAGGATATGGCTATTATGAGGTTATGACCAGAACTGCGCCGATAAGTATGACAAGCTCGTTTTGGATGCGAGGCGCTACCAAAGAAATTGATGTCTATGAGCAGATCGGCTCACCACGTAAAGGCAGCGGCACCACCACATATCCTATCAATACACACGATTTCGCCGACAAAAATAATCAAATCTCTGATCCATTTTCATATGATACGGGCGACGATTTAACTGCAGATTATCACGCATTTGGATTGGAGTGGGGTGCCGACTGGCTCAAGTTTTACTATGATGGGGAGCTTATTCATGTTAAAGAAAACAAGGGCTTCCATGAACCTTTGGAAATGAAGTTTGATACCGAAACATTTATTTGGAAAGGATTTCCATATGAAGAAGATTTTAAAGTTTTTACCGATCCTCTAACATTTGAAGAACGATACACCGGCGACTTTCATATCGAATATATTAGAGTTTGGCGTTCTGATGATCCACAAATAGAAGAAGAAGTTGCACCTCCGACCAAACCCGCACCCAAAGAAATTTCTGCGACATACGGGACCCCTGCCAACTTAACCACTTCTACAGATGCGATTTGGAACACCTCCACTGCAATAAACGATTTGGAAGTGTTATATGGCGGAATCGAGAAATTTAACTCCACTATTTCGGCAAAAGCCATGTGGGATGCGAACAACTTATATTTGCTTGCGGAAGTGGAGGACCGCGACATCTTTATCAATACCGAAAATACTAGCAATGGAGACTCTATCGACTTTTATCTAGATGGAGGAAACGAGAAGGCCACTGCATATGATTTGAACGATATTGCGATCAAAGTATTGCCAGATGGCACTGTCGAAACAGCTGCAGCCGGCGTGACTGCTACTGCCCTCGAATCTGATGCCGGATATACTATACAGGTCAAAATTCCTTGGAACACTTTAGGCGTTACAGCAGCTGCCGATCAGGTAATAGGCTTCGATGTGCAACTTAACGAAGGGCATCAAAATACTCAGGCACGCGACGGCATTGCCGTATGGAATGGCGATACATCTTTGCCGCAGTCTCTCGCTACTGCCGGAACTTTAAAACTATCAGAAGCCAACTTGCTTTTAGCTCTAGATCCTGCCTTCAACTTAGGCACCGATAGCCCTCTTTTTAAAAGCATCGTCAATGGCTATGGACCTGCAGATGTCACCAAAAATATTATCGTCGAAAACAATAACAACATCCTCGAGCTCTCTCACACTGGCACTGCAGGCTCGGACAAATTCGCTATCACGGACCTTTCGCCTAATACCACCTACAAACTCACCTTCGATGCCAAAAAGCATGTTGACAACCCTTCGGTATTAGCCATTATCAACGGAAATACTGTGACCGCTGGTGCCGACATAATGATTCCTGTATCAAATGATTGGCAAAATCTGGAATTAGAGTTTACCACGTTGCCTTCGGMTACAGATGTAATATTTGCTGCAAACTTCTCTAGCAACTCGGTAGCTTATGATGATGACAAAGTATACTTTGACAACTTTGTATTAACAAAAATCGGCACCCTCCCCACACCAGATGGCCACTTCGCATATCTAAACGAATACTTTGCCGAGCTTAACGCAAAGGATATTGCATCTACTGGCGATGTCGAGTGGGTTCAATTTGCGCCTGGCAATGCTGGAGACTCCGACGGAACATTTATACATCCAACCGATGATGACGTTATGTTTAGTTTTCCTGACATGGGCAACGCGTATCGATCTGCAGATGGTGGGCTCACTTGGCAAACTATTTTGTATCATGATCAAACTACAACGACTCCTCTTACCAAAGTATATGGAATGGATTTCTCGCGTCAGGATCCCGACTTTGGAATGGCCTCAAACGGGGCAGGCATTCAGATCACCCGGGACCGAGGAGAGTCGTTTAGCGATTACGTGTTTTATGGCAACATCGAGGCGCTTGCCGTTAACCCTCAGGATGATAGCATCTGGTTTGCGGGAGCAGGTAACTTTTGGAACACTAAGCAAAACTATCGCACCGATGCTATGCCTCATGGAATCGGCCCCACTAGCAATGCTGGAAAACTATATAAATCTACCGATTCTGGCAAAACTTGGAAAGAACTTCAAGGTACTGGCATTCATGAAGAGGCAGAATTTGGTGAAATCTATATCGACGCCGATAATACTGATCTAATGTTTGCAACTACAACGTATGGGCTCTACAAAAGCACCGATGGCGGTAGCAGTTGGAGCAAAATCGAAACTATAGAATCCGCGAATGGCGATGAGCACGATATGGTAATGGATCTCGATGTGTATAAAGACCCTTCAACGAAGGAGCTGACGTTATATATTATCAATCAGGTACAATATTATATTGATGAGAGCGCCAAAACTGTTGCAAGCAAGGGGGGGATTTTTAAGAGTACCGACTTAGGCGATACTTGGACAAATATTTCTGGAGATCTGGGCATCGATATCAAAACGTTAAATGACGAAAACTCTAAACTGGTTAACGAGGTGCTGGAGCCAAATAATATTGAGTTTAATGGCAGCGAAAACTTTCCGCGAATATGGCTTAATGTTGGAATGAATAAGTATTTTGCAGGCTCAAAAATACTAGAGGGCACAAGTTTTGGCGAGCTGGCTCCAAACTCTCCAGAGCAGCTTATGCATAACTATGATCATATCGAAGTTGACCCAACCAATCCAAACAAAATCTACGTTTCGCATGATGGAAAATGGTCGGCGTCGCCATTTGTTGGTGATGTATACACAACAGATGATGGCGGCGAGCACTGGTATATTGCTACGCGAAGCGGTTTGGCCTGGGAGTATCCTTCTGAATATTGGAAATCTCGAAATCAGCCTATGGGCAAGAATGTACAACCCGACCATTACAACTATGAATATGGCATTGATTTGTACGCAACGCAGGGCGTTAGAGATTTTGATATGAATAGCAAGGGTGAAGCTTTTGCGCTCTATCGCACTCTTTACAAAACTGTCGATGGTGGAGAATATTGGCAAAACCTAGACTCTGTGCAGCTATCTAACGGCGGTTGGGTCGGCACYGGCGCTAGCAATCTCCCTGGTAAGCAAATCGTTACCGATATCAGAGATCACGACCTTATGTATATGGTCGGTGGCGAAAACAAGCTCTTCAAAAAAATCGATGGTGCCGAAGACGAGTATTACGAAGACACGACTGCCATGATAAATTTCGAGCACTCGCCTGATAACATCTCCATCATTGCTATTCATCCAGACGATATCGATACTATGTACGCATTAATGCTTCGACAGCATGGGCAAGGCGAGTTCTACAGGTCCACCGATGCTGGCGAGACTTGGAATAGCATTTCGACAATTTTCCAGACCGATAATATTCATACAAAGGTTGTACAAAAGGGATTGCTCATCGACCCTACAAATCCCAACAATATGTATTTTTCTATCACTGCGACCAATGTTAACGAGGTGCCTCCTTTGCATGGAACAGAGTATAGCGGCGTGTATAAGAGCACTGATGGCGGTTACAACTGGGAGCAACACACTGCGGGGCTGCCTGGCACCCATGATGTATTTGATCTTGAGTTTGCACCTAACGACCCGTCTACCATTTATGCTGCATCAAGTGCAGGCAACTCTATCGCTCTCGACAAATTTGAAAGCCAAGATTCTTGGACAATGACAGGCGGAGCGACGATCGGCAACAGCCCTAGCAACCACTACTGCCTCATCTTGAAAGGCGAGACAGCCACCATGGAGCGCGAAATTACCGGACTTCTGCCCGACACAGAGTATTACATCTCAACTTACGCATACACCGAAAATGATAGTGCGGCCAAAATGTCTGTACTTGACGCATCTGGCACCGAGCTTAGTAGCGTCGCGATCGTCGACAATATGCAAATAGTAAAAGGAGTTATTTTCAAAACCGGCAAAGACCAAACTGCGGTGACACTAAAGCTCGAAAAAACTTCCGGTACAGATAACGTATACCTCGATAAATTTTCACTTAAAACCGCGGGTGGGCTGTACAAATCAACCGATGGTGCCGAAACATTTTCGCGAGTTGAGAGCTTTCCGAATCTGCCGCAAACTAATATGGTCACAGTGGCTGCAAATAAGATTTATGTCGCTGCCGGAAACGCAACCAGCGGTGTTGAAAACGGAGGTGTCTGGGTTGGCGATGGCAAAACTTGGCAAAAAATCTTTGAGCATCCTAAAGTGGTAACCATCAAAGTGGATCCGTTAAATCACTCCCGATTGCTTGCAGTTACGACAGAAGAAAACTCTGGATATGCCACATATAATGCCGGAGCATTTTTATCTACCGACGCAGGAGCGACCTGGGACAAAATTAACACCGGAATAGGCAATCCGACCGGCATCTACGACGTCGAGTTTGACTTAGCTGATCCAGATAGACTGTGGCTAACTAGCAGCTCTGGCGGATTTTATAAAGGCTATATTGGCGGCTCACCGGCTCGCGATACAAACTTGAGAGAATACGATGTAACATTTAAAGTTGATAAAGAGACCGAGTTTGTAAAAGAAGTACGCAAATATTCGAAAGTCTTCCCACTCACTAGTGCAGAGCTTGGTGTTGCAACAGACAGCCTCGACACTCCGTTTAAGGGTTGGTATGATGGCAACAAGCCATATAATTTCAACACTCCTGTTACAAGAAATCTCACCCTAACTGCCAAATGGGCTAACGAAGAGGACACGACTGCTCCAACAATCGTCTATGCTGGTGACGCATCTCTTACCGTAACTCAGGGCGATAAATTTACGATGCCATCTGTTACAGCCACCGACGATGTCTCCGCTAACGAAAATATTACGATCGATTATACTATCACCGATGCGGCTGGTGCAGCTGTCTCCACTGTCGATACATCTAAAGTTGGCACTTATACTATTACTTATACTGCCACAGATGAGGCCGGCAATTCCGCTACTCTCAAAATTACTGTCTCTGTCGTTGCCGCAGATGCCGGAGCTGAAAATTTGTTTACACCATTCGATCCTGGATTTGATACTGGTGCCGAAAGCCAATTTATGGCAAAATTGAATCCTTGGTGGGGAGATCCAACACCTGAAAAATCAGTGGTTGAGTTGGACGGTAATAATGTATTGCAGCTTACACATACTGGAGCAACTACTTCTATCAAATACGACATCAACAATCTCGAATTAGGTGCAACATACAAGTTCAGTGTTAAAGCCAAAAAAGATTTCGCTTCAACTGGAGCGGCAATCGTATTTGATGGCAAGGCGGTAGGCGATGGTCCAAATATAGTCCACACTATTACGGGTGTCGACGAGTGGCAACTTATCGAATACGAATTTGCTCCAGTGGAAAATCCATTATCATTGGGCACCGCCAAAATAGTGCCATTTGGATTAAACTTTAATAGCGGCACCTACGACAACGCCAAAATATATTTCGACGACTTTTCATTAATTAAGATTAGCGGTGGAGATTCAAAAGAGGACACGACCGCTCCAACAATCGTCTATGCTGGCGACGCGGCTCTTACTGTAACTCAAGGCGATAAATTTACGATGCCATCTGTTACAGCCACCGACGATGTATCCGCTAACGAAAACATTACGCTTGATTATACTATCACCAATGCGGCTGGTGCAGCTGTCTCCACTGTCGATACATCTAAAGTTGGCACTTATACTATTACTTATACTGCCACAGACGAGGCCGGCAATTCCGCTACTCTCAAAATTACTGTCTCTGTCGTTGCCGCAGATGCCGGAGCTGAAAATTTGTTTACACCATTCGATCCTGGATTTGATACTGGTGCCGAAAGCCAATTTATGGCAAAATTGAATCCTTGGTGGGGAGATTCAGTACCCGAAAAAGCAGTGGTTGAGTTGGACGGTAATAATGTATTGCAGCTTACACATACTGGAGCAACTACTTCTATCAAATACGACATCAACAATCTCGAATTAGGTGCAACATACAAGTTCAGTGTTAAAGCCAAAAAAGATTTCGCTTCAACTGGAGCGGCAATCGTATTTGATGGCAAGGCGGTAGGCGATGGTCCAAATATAGTCCACACTATTACGGGTGTCGACGAGTGGCAACTTATCGAATACGAATTTGCTCCAGTGGAAAATCCATTATCATTGGGCACCGCCAAAATAGTGCCATTTGGATTAAACTTTAATAGCGGCACCTACGACAACGCCAAAATATATTTCGACGACTTTTCATTAATTAAGATTAGCGGTGGAGATTCAAAAGAGGACACGACCGCTCCAACAATCGTCTATGCTGGCGACGCGGCTCTTACTGTAACTCAAGGCGATAAATTTACGATGCCATCTGTTACAGCCACCGACGATGTATCCGCTAACGAAAACATTACGCTTGATTATACTATCACCAATGCGGCTGGTGCAGCTGTCTCCACTGTCGATACATCTAAAGTTGGCACTTATACTATTACTTATACCGCCACAGATGAGGCCGGCAATTCCGCTACTCTCAAAATTACCGTATCTGTTGTTGCCGCCGCGGGAGCTGAAAATTTGTTTACACCATTCGATCCTGGATTTGATACTGGTGCCGAAAGCCAATTTATGGCAAAATTGAATCCTTGGTGGGGAGATCCAACACCTGAAAAATCAGTGGTTGAGTTGGACGGTAATAATGTATTGCAGCTTACACATACTGGAGCAACTACTTCTATCAAATACGACATCAACAATCTCGAATTAGGTGCAACATACAAGTTCAGTGTTAAAGCCAAAAAGGATTTCGCTTCAACTGGAGCGGCAATCGTATTTGAGGGTGCGGCAGTTGGAGCTAGTGCAAATGTAGTTCACACTATTACGGGTGTCGACGAGTGGCAACTTATCGAATACGAATTTACTCCAGTGGAAAATCCATTATCATTGGGCACCGCCAAAATAGTGCCATTTGGATTAAACTTTAATAGCGGCACCTACGACAACGCCAAAATATATTTCGACGACTTTTCATTAATTAAGATTAGCGGTGGAGATTCAAAAGAGGACACGACTGCTCCAACAATCGTCTATGCTGGTGACGCATCTCTTACCGTAACTCAGGGCGATAAATTTACGATGCCATCTGTTACAGCCACCGACGATGTATCCGCTACCGAAAATATTACGATCGATTATACTATCACCGATGCGGCTGGTGCAGCTGTCTCCACTGTCAATACATCTAAAGTTGGTGCTTATACTATTACTTATACCGCCACAGACGAGGCCGGCAATTCCGCTACTCTCAAAATTACCGTATCTGTCGTTGCCGCCGCGGGAGCTGAAAATTTGTTTACACCATTCGATCCTGGATTTGATACTGGTGCCGAAAGCCAATTTATGGCAAAATTGAATCCTTGGTGGGGAGATCCAACACCCGAAAAAGCAGTGGTTGAGTTGGACGGTAATAATGTATTGCAGCTTACACATACTGGAGCAACTACTTCTATCAAATACGACATCAACAATCTCGAATTAGGTGCAACATACAAGTTCAGTGTTAAAGCCAAAAAGGATTTCGCTTCAACTGGAGCGGCAATCGTATTTGATGGCAAGGCGGTAGGCGATGGTCCAAATGTAGTCCACACTATTACGGGTGTCGACGAGTGGCAACTTATCGAATACGAATTTACTCCAGTGGAAAATCCATTATCATTGGGCACCGCAAAAATAGTACCATTTGGATTAAACTTTAATAGCGGCACCTACGACAACGCCAAAATATATTTCGACGACTTTTCATTAATTAAGATTAGCGGTGGAGATTCAAAAGAGGACACGACTGCTCCAACAATCGTCTATGCTGGTGACGCATCTCTTACCGTAGCTCAGGGAGGTAAATTTACGATGCCATCTGTTACAGCCACCGACGATGTATCCGCTAACGAAAATATTACGATCGATTATACTATCACCGATGCGGCTGGTGCAGCTGTCTCCACTGTCGATACATCTAAAGTTGGCACTTATACTATTACTTATACTGCCACAGATGAGGCCGGCAATTCCGCTACTCTCAAAATTACCGTATCTGTCGTTGCCGCCGCGGGAGCTGAAAATTTGTTTACACCATTCGATCCTGGATTTGATACTGGTGCCGAAAGCCAATTTATGGCAAAATTGAATCCTTGGTGGGGAGATCCAACACCCGAAAAAGCAGTGGTTGAGTTGGACGGTAATAATGTATTGCAGCTTACACATACTGGAGCAACTACTTCTATCAAATACGACATCAACAATCTCGAATTAGGTGCAACATACAAGTTCAGTGTTAAAGCCAAAAAGGATTTCGCTTCAACTGGAGCGGCAATCGTATTTGAGGGTGCGGCAGTTGGAGCTAGTGCAAATGTAGTTCACACTATTACGGGTGTCGACGAGTGGCAACTTATCGAATACGAATTTACTCCAGCGGAAAATCCATTATCATTGGGCACCGCCAAAATAGTACCATTTGGATTAAACTTTAATAGCGGCACCTACGACAATGCCAAAATATATTTCGACGACTTTTCATTAATTAAGATTAGCGGTGGAGATTCAAAAGAGGACACGACCGCTCCAACAATCGTCTATGCTGGTGACGCATCTCTTACCGTAGCTCAGGGAGGTAAATTTACGATGCCATCTGTTACAGCCACCGACGATGTCTCCGCTAACGAAAATATTACGATCGATTATACTATCACCGATGCGGCTGGTGCAGCTGTCTCCACTGTCGATACATCTAAAGTTGGTGCTTATACTATTACTTATACTGCCACAGATGAGGCCGGCAATTCCGCTACTCTCAAAATTACTGTCTCTGTCGTTGCCGCAGATGCCGAAGCTCCAACTTTTAAATACTCTGGCAAAACTTACATCTCTATAGAGGAGGGCGACAAATTTACGATGCCATCCGTTACTGCTGTGGACAATGTAAGCAAAGATGTAGAAGTCAGCGTTGTTATCACCAACTCTAAGGGAACGAAAATCGATAAAATTAACACCAACTTAGCCGGTAAATATACGCTCACTTATACCGCCACAGACGAGGCCGGCAATGCTGCAACTTTGAAAATTACAGTTTCTGTATCCGAAGATGATAACGACTCCTCGGGCGGTGGCTCTTCTGGAGGTGGTAGCAGCTCGTCGGGTGGTGGCAGCTCGTCGGGCGGTGGTGGCTCGTCGGTTATCATCAATTCTTCGAGTAGCAGTTCTTATTCTGGGTATAAATCTGAAGATGAATTACATGCTGAACTTACTGCCGCAATGAGCGCTTCCGACATTATTATGTTCGATAACTTTTTGAAAGCGAGCAAAATTTCAGTGCGTGATATAGAAACAACAGCGAAAAAACTCATCGATCTTTCCGCTTCAGAAAAGGAAACGCTCAAGAAAACTGTATCGGCACAGATGCCATATACGAGCATGAATGGTTCAGTCAGCTTGGATATGCTTCGCGATACTATGGGCGATGACTACTCTCAGACAGATCTGCTTGCAACAGTCGCCAGCCCACAGATTTTGGAAATTGTTGGAATTGAACTTAGTCAACCGGTTCAAATAATACCTGCAATTAACACCACCTTTGTAGACGTTTCTGACAGCCACTGGGCAAAGGACTTAATTTCTGAGGCAGTTGGCAAAGGCTACGTATCTGGCGATATTTACAATTTATTCTCTCCCGACAAAGGCATTGTTGTTGCCGATTTGTTTGTATCCTTGGACAGAGTTCTGTTGTTACGAGGGGTAACCGAAATGAACTTAAGCAAAACGACTGTTGAAAAATATATTACGAACAAGAATCATCCATCATTTAGCAGTATCGCGAGTATAGCATCAAAGCTCAGCGAGAACACCCTCAAAGTTGTTGCAAGCCTTGGAGAGACCGGTCAAATTTCACGTGGGTTGTTTGCACAAATAATATATGAAGCAACGAACGAAATGCATGCGCGCACCAATGCTCCAAAATATTTTGCCGACGTTGCAACTTCGCCGTACAAAGACGCTCTTAACTATTGCATAGAAACGGGACTACTTTCTGGCACCAGCGAGACAGCCATGAGCCCATCAAAAAAACTAACGCGAGCCGAAATGACTGCAATATTATTGAGACTTATGACAAAATAGATCCAGGCAAAATTTCTTTCGCATCTCCTCGCCGCTTCAACGGCTAACTCAGAGGAGATGGGACTACTTTCTGGCATCAGCGAGACAGCCATGAGCCCATCAAAAAAACTAACGCGAGCCGAAATGACTGCAATATTATTGAGACTTATGACAAAATAGATCCGGGCAAAA
>NZ_ABEQ01000025.3 GCF_000171335.1 Candidatus Epulonipiscium viviparus | reverse complement strand
GCCTAATGTTTTTTTACGCTCTGCTTGCTTTTCTTGCTTTTCTTGCTCTGCTTTTTCTATCGCTGCTTGCTTTTCTCTCTCCGCTGCTTGCTTTTCTCTCTCAATTGCTTTCTTTTCTTTTTCTACCTCATTCAAATATTCATTAATAATCTCTTTTTGAAATCCCATATCAAATATTTTTGCTTTACTTGGCATAATTAAGCCCTCCTTTTTTAACTTCGCTACCAACTTTTTATTCATTCTACCAAAACTTTGCACCAATTTCAATATAGATTCTTCCATTTGTTCCTTATCTACTAAGTCTGTCAGCTTATCTTTTACTACACAGGCTTCTCTAACATATTCCACTATTTCTTCTATCAACCTATCCTTCTTCTCTTGCGATTTCGTTCCACCGTATTGCGATCTCCTATTTGCTATTATCAACAGCATCAACCCGTACAGCTTCTTATCTCGCATTTCATAAAAGTCCAAATCGCCTACCTTCAATATCCTTATTTCTTTCCACTCTTTATTATCCGCTTCTCTATATTTATAACTGTCAATTTTTGGATGCTTATTAATACTTCTTTCATATACAAAAAAGCCCCCATTTATTTCTCGGAGGCTTCTACTTTTTTAATTAAATCGATAAATTATTGTTATTATTCATCATAGCATTTACATCATTTTGTTTCCAACCCATCATTTCTACTATTTGCTCTAATGAATATCCCAGATTTGTAAATATGCCTAATGTTTTTTTACGCTCTGCTTGCTTTTCTTGCTTTTCTTGTTCTGCCTTTTCTATCGCTGCTTGCTTTTCTTGCTTTTCTTGTTCTGCTTTTTCTATCGCTGCTTGCTTTTCTCTCTCAATTGCTTTCTTTTCTTTTTCTACCTCATTCAAATATTCATTAATAATCTCTTTTTGAAATCCCATATCAAATATTTTTGCTTTACTTGGCATAATTAAGCCCTCCTTTTTTAATTTCGCTACCAACTTTTTATTCATTCTACCAAAACTTTGCACCAATTTCAATATAGATTCTTCCATTTGTTCCTTATCTACTAAGTCTGTCAGCTTATCTTTTACTACACAGGCTTCTCTAACATATTCCACTATTTCTTCTATCAACCTATCCTTCTTCTCTTGCGATTTCGTTCCACCGTATTGCGATCTCCTATTTGCTATTATCAACAGCATCAACCCGTACAGCTTCTTATCTCGCATTTCATAAAAGTCCAAATCGCCTACCTTCAATATCCTTATTTCTTTCCACTCTTTATTATCCGCTTCTCTATATTTATAACTGTCAATTTTTGGATGCTTATTAATATATATTAGTAATTGCTCAATTTTGGGAAATATTACTATCTGCCCCGCTCCCTCTTCTTCCAATATTGTTTGAGAACGCTGTATTAAATTTTTATAATTTAACATCCTTTTTAGCATTGAATTTTCTGCTGCACCTATATCTACTAATCTATCAGTTCCTTTTTTAAACCATTCTTTATATCCACTTTCGCTTTCTATATGGTAGATTGTATGCCCTTCTTCTGCCGATAACACGATATCCATCCGCTTTTCTTCCATCTCTGTTAACGCTGTTGTTACCTGCACGCTGCCCTCCGGCAGATTATACACATACTCTATCGTCTTACTTATCGTTCCTTCACTATATGAAAATACCGACTTCGATATGCTATCATATATAAAATGCGTATAATTTGACTGTACTTTTGCAGTCGCCAAACTTTTTAAAAGAGCCAACTGCTCCATTGCTTCTTTGTCGACAATTGCCTTTTTTATTGATACTATCTCATTTGGTTGTATTGCTTTCATTTCATTTAACGCAGCTAACGCAGCTATTACTATGCTTTCGTCTATTTCAGTCTTTGTCTSCCTTACTGCGTCTGTCGATAGCATCTTATCAATCTCTTCCTCTTCTGTCACCGCAACCTTCTCATCGGTATTTTTTTTCATCTCTTCTCACTCCTTTTTCTATGATATTTTTATTTTGCCCAACTTAATATATTTTTATTATTTTTTGTGCATAGATTCTTCTTTTTCTGGATATACTTTATATTGTAAAGATGGTATTAGCAACTGCAATTTCTTTTGCTTCCAACTCATTTATTGCAGCTATTGCTACCATTTTAACTTTTTTACATTTTACTGCAACAGCCTTGTTCTCACTCCGCTGTTGCAGTTTTTTTTGCCCCAATATCATTTATTTCAGAAAGAAGGTATCTATTATGACTGACAAAGTTATTAACTTATCAGAAGTACGACACTTAGCCGAAGATTATTACCGCAGAGGAGATTTTTATTGCTCTGAAGCTGTTGTTAAAACTATTAAAGATGTTTTTGATCTCGATATCTCTGATGATGCAATTGCCATGGCTTCTGGATTTCCTGTAGGCATCGGCGGCTCTGGTTGCACTTGCGGCGCTATAAACGGAGGCGTCATGTGCATCGGGATGGTTTTTGGTAGACGCGAAGCAAAGGACGACAAAGTTCAAACTGCTATGAAATTATCTGGCGAATTACATGACAACTTTAAACACAACAACAAGCATCTATGTTGCCGAATCCTTACTCGTGGCATGGTCAAGGGAAGCAAAAAACATATGGATCAATGCATCCGCTTAACTGGCGACGTTGCCTATGACTGCGCCAAAATTATTTGCCGAGAACTTAACCTCCAAATCGAAGATTAGCCCTTCTACCGCAGCAAATTGGTCTTTTGGAAAATTTTAACATCATCTATCTATTTTCTCCTTACTATTACCGATATATATTCCATAAAATACCAAGTATCGAAAGGAGATAGTTATGTTATTACGAACTCGATTTGCTGCTTTTCTAGCAGGGGCACTCATTTGCGGTCCTTCTACATATGAACTTTTCTCAACCACAAATTCTAACTTTCATCTTCAGGCCGCCACTTCTTCATTCAACATCGAACGACGCACTTTTATGCTCCCAGAGGATCCTGCCATGTTTTCAGTAAGCCAAAATGAGCCCCTGCTACATGACTGGGCCGGCATCAGCTTTGATGGAACTGATGGTGGCATATATGAAATTTCTTATTTCGTTAAAAATATTACCAACATAATTCACGTTACGCATCAGCTCAGAACMGACGCTACTGGCCAGCATACTGTCATCACCACAATTCAAAACTCTGGTCATCATCTGCTAAACTATGGCTTTCCAAAATATTCTCCCAATTATCCAGATTCCAATAATTTAAGTCCGTACGATCCCCTTCCTGCTACTTTTACAAAATTCGCTTTATACAATTCCAACTTAAGCAGATACGATGAATACACACTGCCAGATGGTTATCTAGACGGCGCTAACGGTCTGCCTGCTATAGATACTGGCTCTCCCGATCAAAATGACGACCCTTCTACATCCCAAAACGAAACAGTCAAAGACGATATTTTTATACAAGACTTTGCAGAGCAAATATCGATCGGTGGTAAATCCATCATCGGCAAAATAGTTCACACGGTAGATCTCAATAGCCAATTTATTGCAGACTATGGCAACACCATCAAACTCATCGGCCCTGGCAACGATTTCCAATTTCGATACACCTTCGAAAAACTAGGCACCGGAGAATTTAGATTTCATCTCAACAACAGTGGCGTCGACGCGGGCAATATTGTCAATTACAAAGTTATAGAACTCAATCCTCTAAATGAAGATTCTCTAAATCCTACTCGATTTGAAAATTTACAAATTTTGAAGCAACTAAATAATTTTGAAGGTGCTCCCACTCACTATATGATCGATCCCAACAACTCCAGCCAAATCGTTGATGATGCCGAAATTGAAAGCCCCCAAACTGCTGGTGAACGACCAGGCTTCAACATCGTATTCGATCATCCGCTAGATCTTGGCTCCCAATTTACTGCCGCCGATAATCCTGCAACTCCAGATATAGACGAACTAGCTTCCAACGGTGGCTATGACAAATATCAAGAAATGCTTATGGATCATGGAGAATATCTCCAAGGCAAATTTAGTCTTAGCTCTTATGACAAAGACAACATCCAGTTTTTCTTCGATTTCTCAACCGACCCATACAACCCTTCACTTATAACCGTCCACAACAACCCAAAGGAAGTTGCACAAAAACACTATATTCCCCCAACTACTGCAGAAGCTGCAAATGGCAAAGTTGCAGGGTATCATCAAATTAAGGTTGTTCAAAACGATATATTTAAGCCCGAAATCGATGATTCCTTCATTCAGCTTGGTGGCGAAGACGAAACTGGCGCAGATGCCGAGCCGATCACCAAGGAATATTTAGAATGGTCTAGCCTCAGTAGTAGCGAATTGATGGATACCGTCGAAATCGAAATCGTTGCCGATGACAACCCTCACACCTTCGAAGATAGATTTATAAATCGCACATACGAAAGCACCGGCAGTGTACACACCTATATGGAATTTCGCGTCGAACGAATCTCTCTTAATGAAGCCAGATTAACATATGTTCCCTACAAAGGCCTCTCCAACAACACCAAATACAATGTCTACAATAATAAAGAAGCAACGCCAGACAACCTCATCGATACCGGATATGATTATGTTAGCGACAGCTTTCCCGTTCCTATACTTTCTAGCGGTGAGCAGGGCTATTTGATGGAAGCTATTATCTCCGACAAAACCAATCTGCTATCACAGTATCTCAAATACAATGCCGCGACCGATACCAACATCAAGCCACCAACTCCGCTTATCGATGAGATCACCAACATCTATGTCGTGCCTCCCGAAGAACCGCTAGGCCCAACTCAAGCTATCGGGTTTGATATCACTTTTTCCGCACCAAAAAATACCGAAGAAAATCGGCAACTCGATCAGCTAGTCGATGATGGTACTCTGTACTACGAACTCCTAATGTATGATACCAAAGAAACTCCTGCAAACAAAAGAGTCTACAGTAAAATATTTAAGGTCGACCGTGTAGGTGAAATCGAGATTTCTGCCTATGCCGGAGATGCTGGCACCGCTTCCTATAACCCATCATCCGAAACTTTCACCGTATCYGACGTATTATTAAAGCAAAATCATGGTAGATTTGAGTGGAACCAGCTTGATGATACCGACTTCGCAAACGATCAATACCTCAACGAAGCAAACTATCCCGCCGCACCTTCAGAAGTCGACCTAAGCTATCCGCAATGGGATGTTGGAAAAACTTACTACTTTACATTACGAGCAGTCTACGATCGAGATGCTAGCGCTTCAGATGAATCAAGCACGCTGACATTTAGCAATGAATCCAATCCGGTTCCTATTACGTTTACCAACAAAGCCGAACTGCTACCAATTGTTACAGTCATAACTGACGAGCCCGTAATTTTCGAAGATTCAGCTTCCGCAAACCAACGGCTCAACTTTAACATCGTAAATCTAGAGTATTTTGTCGACTACATGCTAGACCCTATCGATTGGGCCTATGCTTATGAGGATGTATACGATAACGATACTATCATCGACAAATACGGCCGAACGTACGAAGTGTTTCTGTATCAGCAAGACGAACCCTCCGCGGCAGACTTCGAAACTGCAGTAACGGTCGACGACTCCGACATCACTGTTGCAGTTCCAAAACAAAGCATCGATGTTGATATGGATGACTATATTACGCATCTGCGAAATGGTGCGGTTGTACAATTGGATTTTGTTGGCTACGACAACATCTTGCCGCAATACGCTTGGCCTACTATAGAATACAACGACCTCGACCAAAATCAAACTTACTACGTTCAAATTCGTACCAGAGTAGATAGCGCAGATCCCAACACTCCGCCACAATATTCTACATTTTCTAAAATTCATACTTTTACAACTCATCTAACGCCGCAACCCCCAAGTCCCGAAGAGCAAAAACCCCCTGCTCCAGCAGATTTTTGGATAGAAGAACAGGAGGGCAACAACTCAGTATCGCTACGTTGGGATCCACCAAATTATCAAGCGGATGCGCCTATATATTACGAGTTGATTCGCACCGAAGATACGCGACTAGATGCAGAAATTCTCAGCGATACATTGAGCCTAGAAAACGTTTTGATGCAAGATCCATCATTGGCAGCTTTTGCGACAGGCGGCCACTTTACCGATGGTGACGACCGCGTATACTCGGTTTCATATAATGGCGCCGGGTTTACAACAAAATTGCTAGACCCTCARCTTTTTAGCAGCCTACTCAAACTCGAAGACAAAACTCTAACTCCAAATACAATCTATTATTACTATTTGCGTACCGTGGCCAATATCGACAATACGCTTGTTCACTCCGAATGGATCAGCCAGCCCGTTACAACATCACCCGTCGAATCTCCCGCACAACTCAAAATCGAAAAAACTACAGAGTATGACTACCTGCCAACCGACGAAGTTGTCATCAGTTTCATTGCTCCTATTCCTGTTCATGCATCAGTGCCAAAAGATTATGACTTTGAGATTGCAATCAAAGGGGAAGAGGAAGATTTTTCCTTTGCAAATGCCGAAAAATATGGTGCAGAGCGACTCACTCCAAACGACGATGCGCCAACACCTCCAGAAGGCTATCAATATTATGTATATCATCTTACTGGCTTAGAATCCAGTACTCGATATGACATCAAGGTTCGAATTATAGACTACACAACCGATGTCGCCGCAGATGAAGAACCCCCTCGTTCGTTATACTCAAACTCTATTTCGTATCAAACCGAAGTTGACGATGAGGATGAGCAAGATAAATCACGGTTAGAAGAATATCTAGATAAATTTGACCGCCTCGTTTTGGAACTTAAGGGGCAGCCCTATTGGCCATTGCTAGAAACTTTCGATACTGGCATATATAAATTTAAGGAGGCATATCTCGACGATGCTCTTGCGACCGATACCTTCGAATTGTTTGCGGCCCCTACATTCACTACTGCCGAGTATTACTTCCCTGGGCAATCTTTCGAAGATGGGCACGATGCTACTCTCACTGCAGAAATCGGAGACTTTGCAGTTAATATCCGCCCCGATACATTCGACCGATACCTCGACGAAATATCCGATGCTAGGTCTGATGTTAGATCCAATAAGATCGAAGATTATTACATCAAACTTACATTATATACCAACGAGATCAACTTCGTTAATGGCGAAAAGCCGCTAACCGATGAGCTAAATATCGAGCTAGAAGTGGTGCACTTGGATGAAAAAGATATCTATATAGAAGTCGAACTTTTGGACGAAATTACAGACCTTATCGAAGACGGTCGCGAATCTGTGGAAGAAGACTTGCAAGACGCACTTGCCTCTCGCGTAACAGAAGACGACCAGCTGCTAGAAATCGTAGAAGACGCAGTTGCCAATATCGCAACACGCCACCAGGACGCGACCTTCGAAGTAGTTCATGATGCTATCGAGCGCGACAAAAATATCAAGGAGCTCGAAACTGCAGTATTGGTATCTGCTGCCATTGATAGCTATAATGCTACAGCTTTTATATACGACCGGGGTTGGCGTCAAACTTTTGCTTTTAGAATGTTCGACGGATGGGCAACAGAAATCACCGAGCCCGCCGCCATCGTTTTTGCTGGCACTCCAAGCGTCGGACCCAACATTAACATTGCACCTCCCGAGCAAGATGCTGTCAATCGATACGATCTCGACACAACATTCGGCACCAAACTTGGTCCTTCAAACACCGCATCTAAAGAGCAACTATACACAGCTATCGCATCTATATTGGGTGCCGATGCATATACAGACCCCGTTGCATTTTTATTACAGCAAGGATTTAGAGATGTCACTCGAGTCAATCTCACTGGCTCCGTTACGCAAGAAGAAGCTATCTACATGGCAATGCAGTTGTACGAAAAAATAAACTTCATCAGCGTTTCCAGTATTATGATCCACAACCGCCTGGCTGTTCCAAACATTTCCGAATTCAAACCACATTATAGACAATATATTATGGCAGCGGTGGAACTTGGACTCGCTAACCCAAACCTATCTCCTACGATGCCTATGAATCCGGCAGACTTGCAAACCATGCTTGCCAAAATCGCGACTCGATGATCTGTTTGCCCGGTTCGCAAAATTGTAATGCAGTAGAAATTAACTTGTAAATGCGTTGACATTTTTCGATGTAGTTTTTTTCCTTTTGTTGACGATATATATTTCATAAGATGCCAAAATACGAAAGGGGAGAACTATGTTATTGAAAAAACGATTAGCTGCTTTTCTAGCGGGAGCCATGATTTGCAGTCCACCTATACACAAAGTGGAAGCTTTTGCGCTCACTCCTAATAACAATACAGCAGCTAATATTATAAAATACACCAACTCAACGCCGATAGACTATCAATCAAATATTAAATCATCGTCTCGAGCAGGTACACCCTTATTTAATATACAACGACGAGCATTTGCGCTTCCTGAAGACCCTGCCTTCTTTGCGGCCAGCCAAAACGAGCCTATGCTAGAAGATTGGGCGGGCATTCAGTTTGATGGAACAGACGGCGGTATCTATGAAATTTCTTATTACGTTCGCAACACTACTAATATAATTCACGTTACGCATCAGCTCCGAACAGATGCAACAGGTTTACACCAAGTAATAACTACTGTTCACAATTCGGGTCATCATCTACTAAACTATGGCTTTCCAAAATATGCACCCAACTATCCAGATTCMAACAACTTAGGGCCATACGATCAACTGCCCTCTAACTATACAAAATATTCACTATATAATTCAAACCTCAGTCGCTATGACGAATATACACTTCCAGACGGATACAAAGACGATCTGACAAATGACGGCTTACCTTCAATTGATAAAGGAGAGCCCGATCAAGAAGATGACCCAAACACTGCTCAAAACGAAACAATCAAAGATGACATTTTTATCCAAGATTCTGCTGAGCAAATATCAATAGGCGGAAAATCTATTATTGGAAAAATAGTCCAAGAAGTTGATGTCAATAGTAAATTTTTAGCCGACTTTGGTAACACTATTAAACTAATTGGCCCTGGTAACGATTTTAATTTTAGATATATATTTGAAAAATTAGGCACCGGAGAATTTAGATTTCACCTAACCAATAGTGGCGTCAAATCTGGTAGCATTGTCAACTACAAAGTTATCGAGCTAAATGCTTTAAATGAAGATCCTCAAAATCCTGTTAGAAGCGAAAATCTAAAGATTCTAAAGCAGCTAAACAATTTTGATGGTGTCCCTACTCACTATATGATAGATCCAGACGACCCTGGGCTTAAGCTAGATCCTCCGCAACCGACTACTCTAATTAATGATGAGGAAATCGAAAGCCCTCAAACTGCTGGTGAGAGACCTGGATTTGACATTATGTTTGACCATCCTCTCGATCTTGATTCTAGATTTACTGCCGAGGATAATATAGCAACCCCCGATGTAGACGAATTAGCCACAAGCAACGGTTACGACAAATATCAAGAAGTACTTATGACTGAGGGCGAATATCTCAAAGGAAAATTTAGCATTAGTTCCTACGACAAAGATAACATACAGTTTTTCTTCAACTTTTCAACAGATCCAGATAACCCCAGCRKCATAACAGTTCACAACAATCCTAATGAACTTGCAACAAAATCCTATGTTGCACCAACCGAGGAAGAGGCAAAAAATGGCAAAATCGCTGGGCATCACCTAATTAAAGTGGTTCAAGACGACATATTTAAGCTAGAAATTGATGATGGACAAACTACCCTAGGTCAAGAAGATGCCAGCGGTGCTGATGCTGATGCTATCACCAAAGAGTTTATCGAATGGAGCTCTCTTAGCAATAGCGAGCTTATGAATATCGTTGAAATCGAAATTATAGATGACGAAAATCCTTATAACCCTGTYGAAAACAGATTTATCAATCAGAAATATTCCAAAACTGGTGACTTCTATACCTATATGGAATACCGTGTTGAAAGGGTTTCTCTTACCGATGCGATCTTAACATATACCCCATACAAAGGCCTATCAGACAGCACCAAATATCGCGTTTATGATAACAAGGAAGCAAGCGAAGATAACTTAGTTGGTATTGGTTATGGATATATCAGTGACAGCGTTCCCGTTCCTATGCTATCTGATGGTGAACAAGGTTACTTAATCGAAGTAGTTATCTCTGATCAGACAATTTTGCTATCCCAATATTTAAAATATAATGCGGCCATCGATACAAATATCAAGCCTCCAACACCATTAATCGATGAAATTAAAAATATCTATGTTGTTCCACCAGATCACCCCACCGAACCCACTCAGGCTATTGGGTTTGACATATCTTTTACTGCACCTAAAAATACAGAAGACAATCAGCAACTGGATCAATTTGTTAATGACGGTACCTTATACTATGAATTATTAATGTATGAAGATAAAGAAACTCCTGCTGATGGCAGAGTCTTTAGCAAGATTTTTAAAGTTGATAGAGAAGTTGTAACAGAAGGCGAGGGTGAGATTCAGATCACTGGGTATGCAGGTGAAATTGGCGATACTAACACCTATAACCAGTCTTCCGAAACTTTTACCGTTGAAGACGTTCTCATAAAGCAAAATCACGGTGAATTTAATTGGAATCACCTCGATAACACGGCCTTTAAAAATGACGAATATTTAACTGCCGCAAATTATCCTGCCCCACCTGCCGAAACTGGCGACTTAAGCTATCCTCAATGGGATGTTGGCAAAACTTATTACTTCACGATACGAGCGGTCTATGATAGAGATCCGGGAGAAGAAGGCACCACCAGTACTCTTACATTTAGTAACGAGTCAAACCCTGTTGCTATCACCTTTACCAACAAAAACGAGATTCTTCCAATTGTTACCATTATCACAGATGAGCCTGTAATTATTGTGGACCCACCAAACCCTGCAGATATCTATAAGGCCAACCAAAGAATCAATTTCAATGTCGTAAATCTAGAAACCTTTATCGACTATATGCTAGACCCAATCGACTGGACATATGGTTATGAGGATATATATGATAGCGACGATATAATTGATAAATATGGTAGAACATATGAAGTATTTTTATATCAGAAAGATGAGCCTACATTGCAAAACTTTGAGGACGCCCGAGTTATTTCTGCGACTGATATTGACATTGTGGTACCAAAGCAAAGCTTGGATGTTAACTTAAGCAATTATCTTACCAGCTTGCGAGATGGCAAAGTATTGCGACTAGACTTTGATGGGTACGACAACATCTTGCCGTCATATTCGTGGCCAAAAATCGAATATAAAGGACTCGATCAAAACCAAACTTACTACGTTCAAATTCGTACTCGAGTTGACAGTGGCGCTCCTGATGTACTTCCTAAATATTCTACGTTTTCTAAAATTCATACATTCACCACACACTTGACTCCTAAGCCACCTAGCCCAGAAGAACARAAGCCACCTACTCCTGCAGATTTTTGGGTAGAAGATCAAAATAACAACACCTCTGTTGTTTTGCGTTGGGATCCTCCTAATTATGAGCCAAACGATGACCAGCCTATGTATTATGAGCTTCTTAGAACAGAGAGCACGCGCTTAGATGATGATATTTTAGATTCTTCCTTAAGCCTTGAAAATGTYTTGATGAAAGATCCTTCTTTGCTTGGTTTTGCTACTGGAGGGCATTTTACTGATGGCGACAATCGTGTATATTCCGTCGAGTATAATGGTGCGGAATTTATTACCAAATTGCTGTCTTCTACACTTTTTAGTGATTTACTTAAATTGGAAGACGAAACATTAACTCCTAACACAATTTATTACTACTATTTGCGMACTATTGTTGATGTGGACGGTACACTTGTCGGCTCCGAATGGATCAGCCAACCTGTCACTACAACTCCTGTCGACCCTCCTGCACAGCTCAAAGTAGAAAAAACTAAAGCATATGATTATCTCCCAACAGATGAAGTTGTTGTTAGCTTTATTGCACCTATTCCTACTGACGCCGTGGTGCCAGATGACTATGATTTCGAGATTTCTATCAAAGGCGAAGGCGATTCCGATTTTTCTTTTGCCAATGCCGGAAAATATAGTGCAGAACGACTAACACCTAATGATGATGCACCAACTCCTCCAGAAGGGTATCAATACTATGTTTATCATCTTAGAGGCTTTGAATCCAGCACCAGATATGACATAAAAGTTCGAATTATAGATTATAACACCAACGTCGCTGCCGATGAAGAAAATCCTCGTTCGCTATACTCTAACTCTGTCTCATATCAAACAGAAGTAGACGACGAAGATGAGCAAGACAAATCTAGGCTAGAAGAATACTTGTCTAAATTTGACCGTCTAGTACTAGAGCTTCGAGGATCTCAATATTGGACTTTACTCGAAACAGAAGATACTGGAATCTATAAATTTAAAGAAGCCTATCTCAAAGATGCCTTTGCAAACGAAAAATTCGATTTAATCACTAACGAGAATTTTACCACTGTCGAATACTACTTCCCTGGCAAATCTTTTGCTGATGGACACGCTGCCACTTTGGCTGCAACATTGGGCGATTTTTCCATCAACATTCGCCCTGATACTATTGCTTCATATTTAGATGAGATCAGCGATGCCAAAGTTGATACCAACTCTAACAAAATCGAAGACTATTATATCAAAGTTGCTTTATATACTCGCGAACTAGACAAAGTAGATGGCGAAGAACCTCTAACTGATGAGTTAAATTTTGAATTAGCTGTTGTTTATTTGGATAATGAAGATATCTATTTGGAAGTTGATATTCTCGATAACCTCAACGACCTTATTGATGATGGGCGCCTTTCTGTGGAAGAAGATTTAAAAGAGGCACTTGCTGGCGATATTGTAGAAGACGATGAGTTACTCGAAATTGTGGAAGCGGAAATTGCCAATATTTCTACTCGTTATCAGGACAAAGCATTTGAAAATATTCAGAGCGCCATGATTCGTGACAAAAAAGTCAAAGAGCTTAAGCCTTCTGTTCTTATTACTTCTGACATAGATACATCTGATGCCACTGCTTTTATTTATGACAAAGGCTGGCACGAAACTTATGCRTTTCAAATGATTGACGGATGGGCAACAGAGCTTTCGGAGCCTTCTGCAGTAGTTTTTGGAGGTRCTAAAGAAGAGATAGGCTCTGCGATTGATATAGACTCTGTAGACCAAGACTTTATTAAACGCTACGATTTAGATATAATATTTGGCACCAAACTAGGTCCTGGAGATACGGCTTCTAAAGAACAGTTATATACCGCCATTGCCTCTATTTTGGGTGCTAACAAATTTACTAATCCTGCTACTTTTTTAGTACAAGCAGGCTTCCGAGATGTCAATCCTGTTAATCTTACAGGCTCTATCACTCAAGAAGATGCGATCTACATTGTAATGCAACTTTATGAAAAACTATTCTTTACCAATGTTTCTAGTATTATGATTAGCAATCGACAAGCAATCTCCAATATTGGCGCATTTAAACCTAATTATAGACAACACATTTCTGCTGCTATAGAACTTGGATTTGTTGAGCCAGTTAACAACCAGCTTTATCCAACAATGCCTCTTGATCCTGAGGACTTGTTAAATATGCTTATTAAAGTTATGGCTAGATAATCTAAATATATGTGTATAGCTGATGCTTGGCTATACATATTGTTCTATTAGAAGGAGGAAATTACATGAAAACAAAGAGAATTACAGCTTTTATGCTAGCATCTGTTATGGTAATTTCACTTTTTCCTATTAATATATTTGCAAATATTCAGAATCCTCCAACGGACTTATATGCCAATATTACACATAAGAAAAATGGTGAATTTACTATTGTACCAGATGTACTGTTTGGGTGGACCCGACCCGAAATCGCTGCAGATAAAGATGGAGACGCCTCCGGAAGCGACCCGGCTATTGATGTTGAGGGATCTCACGACCTTACTGGATACGAACTGACCACTGAGGATTTTATGGGAACTTCTCCAGGACGTGATATGCCTATTGGTCCCGATACTACCGAACAAGATATCAGCGTATTGCTAGAAAGCGGTGTATTCTATCAAATAAATTTGGTAGCACGCCATTTACACACCGTGGTTGATGAAGCTACTGACGAAAAATACGATAGTATCATCGAATCAGAACTTACTTCTATCAAAATTATTACCGATCTGAATACTCAGGTTACTGGTACCGACGAAGGTTTAGAAGTAGTCTTTGAATACATTCCCAACATTCAATATACATTGGGCTACACTCAGGGCGCTGCCGGAGATATCGGCGACTTTCCTGAGAACAGTGATATCACTCTCAAAGCAACTGACCTAACTCAAGATAACATTTTTACCGATCCTAATGATGGTCGTCAATATGTTCGATACCTAATTTCCGAAGGAGTTAGCCCTGGCCAAATGTATTCTGTTTATGTTATGCCAGACTTTTCTGAAGGAGATCCACTAAGAGAACAAACAACCATTGGTCTAGATCCWAAAGTTGTCAGTGCCATCACTAGTATTCCGCTAAAAGTTTTTAACGTTGGTAATGGAAAAATTAGGTTAGAGTGGAATATCTCTGCAAGCATTTTAGAGAACTCTTACTCTCTTACAAAAACCAGCATTATGGCACAAGTTGCAGGGCAAAATCCACAAGAAATCTTTACTTTTCAAGATAACAACGGTGCCCTTATTGGTTATTACGAACTCTATGAACCAGAGGCAACTACTGTTTATTGGCTAGAATTTGAGTTTACCGACTTATCCACTAACAACACTCTAGCTCCACCTCCTACTACAGGAAAAGTAGAGTATATTCCTTATGATGCGGTCGAAAAACCATCTTCTCCTCAAATTCCTAAGCCTTTTAATACAGGTATAGATTTAAATGCCAATATCGCATCAGAATATCTTGTTAAAGGTGATACAACTCCATATAATGCCGAAAACTTTGCAAATCAAACTTTTACTGTAATCAACAACGCTCCGGTACAAATCCAATTGGTTTGGGATGCGTATGAGGCAGCCGCCTTAGATGGCAATAAGACATTTGATTATGATCTAGTTTATGATATATGGATAACCGAGCGTAAAGAATCTCTTGATAGCTCTCTGCTCGAAAACGGGCTCGCTCCTATTGAGCGCAACATTTTGATCGATCCAGATGATGAATCAACTTTAGTTAAGACACCGTTTGGAGACCTTGTAGGTTTTAAGAAAACTGTAGCTCAATACTATGATGTCGAAGAGATATTGCGACCTCTTGCTACCAATAAAACATACTACATTCAGATCGTTGCCAAGCGACAAGATGGTGCCAGATACGCAATTTCGGAGCCCACCATTGTTGCAATCACTATCGATAAAAATGGCGATATCTTCATTCCTCCAGTTCTTGTAAAACCTCCTGTTATGGTAAAAGATGACAGCATTACCACCACGACAGCAGATATAATTTGGCGTACAGAATGGCAAGAAATGATGTACAAGGGTTCTGCCAAAGCCGAAGATTTTTACAAAGGCTACGAAGAAAATATCCCCTTTACCGATCAATGGAACTCCAAAGTATTTTTGGCAGAAACAGACCCCAAAATATTCTTCAAGCAACCGTCTTCTTTGGAGATATTTCCTATAGATTTAATTACACCAAACAACGTCGAAATGGTTAAAGATTTTGTTGGCGCAAACTTTTATGAAAACAACTTTACCTCTCGYCCCGTAACTTTGGGCAATAACATCAAATACGAAATTCAAACTTTGCCTTATGAAACTGTCAAAAATATGCAAGGTTCTTTGTCGCTAGAAGAGTGGGTTTATATGACAGAAATCGAAGGTGGCAACGCAGATTGGAACGCCGGATGGGAAGAACCTGTTATTAGACCATATCAAGATGATCTAGGACTAACTTGGAATGAACACAAACTTGAGGATCTTCTTCCAAACACTGCGTATATCACTTTTGTGAGAGCGTACCGATTATTAGATGATGGCACAAAACTGATTCAGTCTTATCCTAGTTTTATCATCTACAATACTTTAGCAAACTTTACCAGCGAAGAAGAAGTTCCTATTGTTCCAAATCTTACACTAAACGAAGTTACTGACAGTAGTATAGAAGTGTTTTTTAAGTTTAACCACAAGTTTGATTATGAATTRGTATATAGCAGATTAGACGACCCCGATGGTCCCGATGCTGTTTCATTTTTATTTGATTTATCTTCGGATGCAAATAGCGAATTTTATGTAGGTGATGGTGAAAATGCATATATAGAAGTTACCGGACTTTTTCCCGATACCGAATATTATATCTGGGTGCGTGCAAAACAAAAAGAAGGCGACCTTAAATCTTCTTGGAGCTCACCTGTATTTGCAAAAACTAAACAAATTTTGCCACCTGATGTGCCTATCAGTTTGGGCCCTGCTTCTAAGCTTAGCCTAATCGAACTCGATTTAGAATATGATCCAATAACTCATAATTATGTTACTGTTCAATGGGAAAAAGACGAAAACGATTTTGGAGAATCTACAGAGGGCAATGTTGTCACAACTTATGCATACACTGTTGAATTTGCTGATAACGTAGAATTTATTGATGCGACAGTGGTTACAATTACAGAAGAGAACAAAACCGAAGCCGGTGCTGATGAAGATCCATTTCAAATTCTTGCCAAAAACATGATTAAATTTAACAATCTAAAATCCAATAAAGACTATTTTGTTAAAGTTAAGTCGATTATCACTGTTCTCGATGGAGAGACAGACAGAACTCTCGAGGAAGAATCCGAGTATAGCAACTGGGTTAGAATAGTCACCAAAACTTCTAAAGATGAGTATACCGGAGAACCTGATAACGTTATCGAATTTGAAACCGATTACGAAGAAGACTTTGACCAAGATTCTGGTGTATGGAATTACACAATTGTAAATCCAGAAGGTATTATTACGCAATTAATAAATACTGATTCAGATACCTTTGATGTTGATTTAAATTTATTTGATGGCATCGAAAATCCAGTAGTTAGAAAACTTACTGTGCCTGTGATGCTTCTTACCGCTATGGATAGCCTAGGAATCAATTTGCAGATTGAGACAAATGATGTCATCTACAACATTAATCCTGCTGGCATAAACTTAAGCAATCTAAAAAGCACTGACAATGCTGTATTTACATTTGTCAAGGTTTTAAATTATGATCTCAACGATATGCAATTAGATTATCCACATGCGTTTCAGGTTGCCGAGCAAGTGGCGATACATCTAGTAACCGATACTATGGTTCCTCAATCTGTTTCAACACTAAGCAAAGATATGAACGTCAGTATCAAGCTTAATGCATATTCTCCACTCAACCTTGTTTCTCGAGTATATAATGCCGCGCAACAAATTTGGGAAGATATGCCAGCACAAACTATTGTTGCCGAAGATGGTGCGCATTCCACATTTGATACCAACCTTATAGGCATCAATGCATTATACTCAACTCGCAATGTTGCTTTGCCTAGAGATTTAACTCAGTCTCTTCGAGATATTACTGCCAAATACGGAATCACTCAATTTGGCTTAAAATATTTCGGCAATACACCTGTTAATAGCACAGCGTTTATAAATCTGATGCTTGGCATAGCATATGCAAACACAACTATCGATTTAGACAAATCAGTTTCTGATTCAGAAATATCTCAGGCAACTCATTCTGGATTATTTACCGAATCTCAAACCTCTGAGATTTCTAACGAAGCGGCTATTGCCGGATTGATTAAGTTATACGAACTCAAGAATGGCTACTCCATACTCACTATAACTCCACAAACAAATTTTGAAGGAGCAAGCAAGCAATATAGCGCAAGCCTCAGTAAAGCCTATGCATTGGGCATAATCGATGAGAGCACTTTCGAACCTCTCGAACCTGCAACATACGATTATATATGCGATCTTTTGGTAAATCTTGGGTTATAAATTACTATTCCTTTTCATACAATTTAGTACGACAAAATGGCGACGATGCTAATTATTCGATCGCCTTTTTTCATATCTATTTGTAAAGGAGGAATTTTTTTGCATTTAATTAGATCAACATTTGCAGCTATTTTTGTATGCGTTGCCATGCTTCCATTAAATATATTAGCAAATCCTCAGGACCCACCCACCGATTTATATGCAAACATCACCCATAAACCAAATGGCACCTCTTCTATAATTCCAGATGTATTGATAGGCTGGACACGACCCTCTATTGCTGCAGATATGGACGGAGACACTTCTGGCTCTGACCCCGCCATTGACGTTGCAGGATCTCACGACCTCTCTTCATATTCTTTGGATATCCAAGACGAGATGAGCTTTTTTCCTGCTATAGATGATATCACCATTGGCGAAAATACTACGGAGCAAGATATCAGTACGTTTTTATTTAACGGTGCATTTTATGAGATCGATCTATACGCACGACATATTCACACAATTTTTGATCCTCAAACCAATGAGAATAACGATGTTATCGTAGAATCTGTTCCAGCAACACTAAAATTTATCACCAACTTCGATACTAAAGTTACAGGAACTGATGCAGGATTAGAACTAATCTTTGAACATATCCCTTCTATCAGTTACCAAATAGGAATCACCCAAGGTGCTGCAGATAATATCGGAGACTTTCCCGAAGAGGGATATATTACAATAAAAGATATCGACTTAACTGCAGATAATATATTTAAAGATCCTTCTGACGGTCGCTCATATGTTAAATATTTGATATCAGAAGGTATAAGCCCTGGCCAGATGTATTCTGTGTATGTATTGCCAACATTTTCAGACGGAAACCCTCTCAAAGAGCAAACAACGATCAGCGTAGATCCCAAAGTTGTTAGCGCTATTACCAGCATTCCTCTCAAAGTGTTTAATGTAGGCAATGGCAAAATTAGGCTCGAATGGAACATCTCGGCTAGCATTCTCGAAAACTCGTATTCCCTTACCAAAACCAGCGTCTTTGCACAAGTTGCAGGGCAAAATCCACAAGAAATTTTTACATTTAGTGACAACAACGGTGCTCTTATTGGATATTACGAATTGTACGAACCTGTCACCACCACAACATATTGGCTAGAATTTGAATTTACCGACCTCGCTACTAGCAATGTATTATCTCCACCACCAATCAGCGGAAAAGTGGAGTATATTCCTTATGATGCAGTTGAAAAACCAGCTTCTCCTCAAATTCCTAAACCATATCACGCTGGATTGGATCTCAATGCGCAAACAGTACGCGAATACCTCGTCAAAAACGATACCACTCCGTATAATTCAACCGACCTTGCTCAGCAAACATTCACTGTAATCGATACCGCTCCTCTCACMATTCAATTGGTATGGGATGCCTATACTACAAAATCTGTCGAAGCGTTTGAAACATTCGACTACGATCTGGTCTATGATATATGGGTCACCGAACGCAAAGAATCACTCGATAGTACACTACTAGTCAACGGACTTGCACCTATCGAACGAAATATTCGAATCGATCCTGATGATAACGCCACGTTGGTATCAACTCCATTTGGAGATACCGTRGGCTTCAAAAAGTATCTTACAAGCTATTATGACGTATCCGAAACACTTCGTCCCCTTGCAACCAACAAAACCTACTACATTCAAATAGTTGCCAAAAGACCAAATGGCGCTACATACGCAACTTCAGAGCCAACAATAGTTGCAATAACGATCGACAAAAATGGCGATATATTTGTACCTCCAATATTGGGCAAGCCACCTATTAAACTTAAGGATAATAGCCTTACAACATCTTCTGCAGCAGTTTTGTGGCGCGAGGATTGGCATGAAATCATATATAGGGGCTCTGCAGCCAACGAAGATTTCTATGCAGACTATCCAGAGAATATCGAGCTCGCATCACAATGGCATCCTTCGGTATTTTTAAGTGAATCGCATCCCAAAGTCTTTTTTAAGCAACCAAACGACGTCTCCACTATTGGTATAGATCTTATTACATCTGCTAATTTGGATCAAGTATCAGATTATGTTGGCAATAACTTTTTTGCAAGCAACTTTATGTCACGCCCTGTAAGCTTAGGCAACAATATCAAATATGAAATTAAAACTTTGCCTTATGAGCAAGTTAAGGATATGCACGCTGGAATGCCTCTCGAAGAATGGATTTATTTGATGGCAACAGAAGGGGGAGATCCAGATTGGAACGCCGGATGGGAAGAGCCTGCCATTGGTGTGGATCGAGATGAGTATGGCTTAATTTGGAATGAGCATAAGGTAGAAGATCTGCTAGCAAATACCGCTTATATTACATTTGTTAGAGCATATCGAGTTTTAGACGACGGCACCAAGCTCATTCAATCCTATCCTAGTTTTATCATTTATAATACATTAGCAAACTTTACAAGCGAGGAAGAAATACCTGTTGTTCCCAATTTAAACCTCTCCGATGTTACAGATTCTAGCATCGAAGTGTTTTTTAAATATAATCACAAGTTTGATTACGAGATGGTTTATAGCAGACTCGATGATCCCGACGCGGCAGACGCAATTTCCTACCCCGTTGATGTTTCATCGGATCCAAATAGCGAGTTCTTTGTGGGCGATGGCGAAAATGCCTATATCGAAATTGTTGGGCTTTTTCCTGAAACTGAATATTACGTATGGATACGCGCAAAGCAAAAAGAAGGCGATATCACATCTGCCTGGAGCTCTCCAGTATTTGCCAAAACACTGCCTATTGCAGCGCCAGACGTGCCAATCAGCCTTGGCCCTGCTTCTAAATTGAGCCTAATAGAGTTGGGATTAGAATACGAACCCGTAACAGACACATCCATTACTGTGCAATGGGAAAAAGACGAAAATGACTTTGGCGAAATGACATCTGGAAGCATGATCAAAACCTATGCCTATACAGTCGAATTTGCAAATAACATAGAATTTATCGATGCAATTGAATTAACTGTAACAGAAGAAAATAAGGCAGACGGCGGCTCCGAAGATGATCCATTTGAAATCCTTGCGAAAAATATAGTTAAATTTAACAACTTAAAAGCCAATCAAGACTATTTTGTTAAAGTCAAAGCAATAGTTACAGTAGAAGATACGGAAACCGATCGCATTATTTCGAAGGAATCAGAATATAGTAACTGGGTAATTATCGTTACTCAAACTTCCAAAGATGAATACACCGGCGAGCCAGACAATGTTATCGAATTTGATACCGATTTTGAAGAAAATTTTAATAACAATACCGGAATTTGGGATTATGAGATCGTAAATCCCGAGGGAGTTATTACACAAATATTAGATAAAAACATTGGAACTTTCGAAGTCGACTTAATGCTATACGACGATTATATTAATGCATATTCTCGACGATTAACCATTCCTATAGAAATACTGCAAGCACTTGCAAACCGAGGCATGACTCTCAAAGTAAATACACTCCTTGCAGCGTACGAAATCGACCCTCGCAGCATTAACCTCAGTACTTCTCGCAGCACCGACAAAGCAATGTTCTCATTTACACCTCTTGGAAACTATGATCTAGGCAACGCTAGACTCGATTATCCATATTTATTTCAAGTGGCCGAGCATTCTAGTATTAATATGATCAGTAGCTCTAGAATAACCAATCCAGTATATACACTTTATCCTGCCATGGAAGTTGGGTTTAGAATCAACGAATACGCTCCTGTCGATCTCATTGCTCAAGTATATGACACGGCATCTGGAAGATGGGATCAACTCCCTTCTACCAAAAGCAACACAACAGACGGAATGTTTATATCGTTTGATACAAATACAGTAGGCATCAACGCACTATATACTATTCAAAACATTGGACTTTCTCGAGATATGACACATTCAATGCAAGATATCGCAACGAGATATGGGATCAGTCAAATAGGCACCAAATACTTTGGAAACACTGCAGTTGGCGGAACACAGTTTGCCAATTTAATGTTAGGCATAGCCATGGGCGATCTAGTAATAAACCTCGATGCTCCTATAAGCACTACACAGGCAAATCAAGTCAGTAATTCTGGACTATTCATAGGCAACCTCTCTGAAGCCGCCACCAATGAATCAGCTTTAGCCGGACTCATAAAACTATATGAGCTTCGCAACGGGTATCCTGTCGGCGCTACATCCACATATTTTGCCGATGTTAGTCCTCAATATCAAGCAAGTATTGCCAAAGCATCTGCATTAGGTTTGATCGATGCAACAAGTTTTAGAGCGCAAGATGTTGCCACATACGACTATGTATGCGATATTTTACTGGCCCTAGGGTTATAAGTTTGTCCAATTAATCATATAATTATGGTACGACAGGGCGCTTAGTTCGCCCTTTCTTTGGTGTACTGTTATAAGAGGAGGGATTTTTTTGAAGCGCATAGTACCATATCTTTTAATATTATTTGGGTGTTTAATTTTCTTGCCTATATTTATGACATTTATAGGTGGGCATCACCACAAAAATATTTTATTTACAATAGCCACAACAGATGCCGTGGAAATTGTTGACTACGACGAATTACTACAAAACCAGATCATCGGAATGCTCGCACAAGAAGTAAACTATACCGAACCTATGGAATATATAAAGGTTAATGCTATAATATTTAGAACATATTTAACACGATCGCAATTAGGTTATGGGATACAAAAAGACTTGCTTCCGCTAACAACGCAGCAAATGAAAGATAAATTTGGATCTAACTACGACAAAGCATATTCTGTATATTTATCCGCCGTTACTTCTACCGAAGACATTGTGATTTATCATGACGACGAACTAATTGAACCAGTATACCACGCGTCAAGTGCGGGCAATACCCGCGACAGTATAGATTTTTACGGTATAGATATAGCATATTTGCAAGCAGTGCCAAGCCCTGTAGATGCCACCATAAAAGAACTGCAATATACCACARCTCAAGCTATCGATATGTTGAAATCAAATTTCCCAGATATTGTAATTAACGAAACTTACCTTGCTCAGCAAATTCAAATTGTTGACATAGATGACAGCGGGTATATCACTGCTATACAATTTGGGAGCTCTATTCTCAACGAGCAAGCCTTTTTACAAACTTTTGGACTTACATCATCTCATGTTGAGATCTCCGTTCAAGACGGCAATATCATTTTTCGCCAACATGGTGATGGAACAGGCGTGGGTTTAAGTCAAAATGGCGCCAAAGAGTATGCTAAACTCGGAAATACATATGAAGTTATTTTAAAATATTACTATTTTGACACAGAAATTAAAAAAATTAACAAATAATTGTATAAAAAATTTTTTCCTTGTCCATAATTTAAAAGACGGAGGTAATCAGCAACCTTTAGTATTAACGAACCGATTGCTGATCAGATTGAACAAGCATTTAGAGAATACTCATTATGGTATCCTCTGATAGGATGGAGAAAGGAAGGTACGTAAGGAACACTCCTCCACTATCTATAAGGTAGAAAATTCCTTGCTAAAGTTTTATGAACAAATTTAAACAATTTTTTAAGGCCTACGGGTTCTACGTAGCAGTAACAGCAGTCAGTATTGGCGCTATTGCAGCAATATTTTCATTTCCTACAAGGAATGGAGATGCTCCAGAAGAACAACAAACACAAATAGCACAAGAGGAAGTCGAAATTCCTGCCATAGAAGTATCTGAGTCGGATGTTGAAATCAAACCAGATATTATAGTAATAGATACCAATCAGAGTCCCAAAATTGATCTAAAAATCGAACCAGAACATACTGAAGAAGTTGTCTCTCCTGTAGAAATAGAAGACATACTTGAAACAGAAGCCGTACTTGAAACAGAAGTAGAAATCGTTAAAATAATCGAACCAAAACCTGAGAAAGTGGCAGAAGTAGTTAGCCAACCTAAAAAAGAAGAAGAACCTATAGAACAAGAGCCAGAAACCGTTTCTGCAGTTTCAGAAACAGTTTCTACAACTCAAGAAGACATTCTTAGTTTTACAAAAGGAGATATCTTTAAACTTCCTGTAGATGGAAAAATTATTGTAGACTATACAGATGATTCGACCGCACACTGGTGGAGCGATCTAGGCAATACAATGAGAACGATGGGAATTTGCTTAGAGGCCGAGATAGGAACAGAAGTTTTGGCCGTTGCAGATGGAGTTGTATTAGAAATAGTTGAAGATTACACAGACCTTCCAACCACTCTAAATGTTGGAAATCTTGGACAATTGATGGTTATTGACCATGGAAATGGATATAAAAGCATTTACGGCTTTCAAGGTGGCAAGCCTAATAGCTCTTTAATTGGTCAAACAGTAGAAATCGGAGATCCTATCGGATTAGTCGGAGGATCAAAAGGCCCTTTCATAAATAAGCCGAGCAATATTTATTTACAAGTAACAAAAGATGATGAAGTTATAAATCCTCAAACTTTGATTACAAAGTAAAAGAGAGCGGCTAATGCTGTCGCCCTCTCTTTTTTTTGCCAATTTTTATTTTCCGTAGTACGCAACTCGAAGAATTTCTTGAATTTCTTTAACTTTTGGAAGTCTAGGATTAGCAGTAGTACATTGATCTTCAAATGCTTTGTATGAAAGATCTTCAATAGCCGCTAAATAAACAGCTTCATCAACACCACAAGCTTTAAATGTTAATGGAACATTAAGTTCTTTCATCAAATCACGAACTGCTTTAGCTAATGATTTTACGCCTTCTTCTGGTGTTGAACTTGGAAGTCCCAAAGCTCTTGCAATTTCTGCATATCTTTCTGCCGCTATATATTTTTCATATTTCGGGAAGCTAGTTAGCTTAGAAGGATTTATTACCCCGTTATACTCAATAATATAAGGCATTAACACAGCATTAGCAAGACCGTGAGCTAGGTGGAACTCTCCTCCAAGTTTGTGTGCAATAGAGTGATTTAGACCTAGGAAAGCGTTTGTAAATGCCATACCAGCAATACAAGATGCGTTATGAACTTTTTCCTTTGCCAATGGATCTTTTGCACCATTTTTATAAGATCTTGGAAGATAATCGAATATTAATTGAATAGCTTTTATCGCCAAACCATCGGTATAGTCTGATGCCATTATAGAAACATATGCCTCTACTGCGTGAGTTAAAACGTCCATACCAGTTGGAGCCACCACTGATGCTGGAAGAGACATTACAAAATTTGGATCAACTATCGCAACATCCGGAGTTAGCTCGTAGTCCGCTAGAGGGTATTTCATATTTGTAGACTTATCAGATATAACTGCAAAAGAAGTAACCTCAGAACCAGTTCCTGATGTTGTTGGAACCGCAACAAACTTCGCTTTTCTACCAACTTTAGGGAAAGTATAAACTCTCTTTCTGATATCTAAGAATTTTTGCGCCATACCAATAAAGTCTGCTTCTGGTGCCTCATAGAATAACCACATAGCCTTACCAGCGTCGATAGGAGAACCTCCACCAAGAGCAATGATTGTATCTGGTTGGAATTGATTCATTACTTCTGTTCCTTTTCTTACAGTCTCAAGGTCTGGATCTGGCTCAACTTCACTAAATATTTCTATAATTGGTTTGTCAAGATTTTTATTAAGTTGGTAAATCATTTTATCTACATAACCTAACTTAACCATCATCGGGTCGGTTACGACTAGAACACGTTTGATATTCTCCATTTTAGATAAATAACTAATACATCCTGGTTGGAAATAAATTTTGCTTGGAAGTTTAACCCACTGAAGATTCAATTGTCTACTCGCCACCTTTTTAATATTGATTAAGTTTACTGTAGAAACGTTTGATGTTGTGGAATTTTTACCATAAGACCCACAGCCTAGAGTTAGAGATGGAGTGTTTGCGTTATAAATATCTCCTATCGCACCATGAGTAGATGGGCAATTCACCAAAATACGTCCAGTTTTTAATCTCTTACCAAATTCTTTAATAATTGCTTCATCGTGAGAATGAATAACAGAAGAGTGTCCTAATCCACCTAGTTCAACCATTGTTTCAGCTTTGCAAATACCATCTTCAACATTTTTAGCTTTCACAATTGCCAACACTGGAGAAAGTTTTTCACGAGAAAGTGGATACGCCGCCCCAACGCCATCAATTTCACAACACAATACTTTTGTATCTTCTGGGATTGTAATTCCCGCAAGAGCCGCTATTTCATATGGGTATTTCCCTACAATTGCCGCATTAACCATTTGCTTTTCTGGATTAATTACAACTGGCTCTATTTTTTTCACTTCTTCTGGAGTTGCAAAGTAGCAACCTTGAGTTTTCATAAACGCCACTGCTTTATCGTATATAGGTGCTTCTATTATCGCCGCTTGTTCAGATGCACATATCATTCCATTGTCAAATGACTTAGATAATATTAGGTCAGTTAAAGCTTGCTCTAAATTCGCAGTTTTTTCTATAAAACACGGAACATTTCCAGGTCCAACACCAAGAGCTGGTTTACCAGTTGAGTACGCTGCTTTTACCATCGCACCACCACCAGTAGCCAATACCATTGATACACTTGGGTGATTCATAAGAGCACCAGTAGCCTCTAGTGAAGGAACTTCTATCCACTGAATACAATCTTTTGGAGCACCATGAGCCACGGCAGCGTCTCTTAAAATCATCGCCGCTTCTCTTGAACACTTCTGAGCCGATGGGTGGAATCCAAAAATAATCGGATTTCTAGCTTTAACCGCAATAATAGCTTTGAACATAGTTGTTGACGTAGGATTTGTAACTGGTGTAACACCCGCCACTATTCCCACTGGTTCTGCTACTTCAAAATAATTTTCATTTTGGTTATCATTTATAATTCCAACTGTTTTTAGATTTTTAATATTGTTGTAGATATATTCTGTTGCAAATATATTTTTCGTAACTTTATCTTCAAAAATACCACGGCCAGTTTCTTCTATTGCCATGCGTGCTAACTTCATTTGAGCAGTCAATCCAGCAAGCGACATTGCTCTTACTATATCATCAATTTGCTCTTGATCGAGTTTTAAAAATTCCTCTAGAGCTACTTCAGCTTTTTTAGCAAGAGTATCAACCATTGCTGTTGGAGATTCTACTACGGGAGTTGTTTCAGTTTTTATTTCTGACATTTAAAAAATCCTCCTTAAAGATAATGAAATTAATTTTTTCTATTATACACTTCAACATACGCTATTAACTATATGCAGAGTTGTCAATAGATGTCCATAACACTTAAATTCTAGCAGTATTTTTCACTTTAGTCAATCCTATTTCAAAAAAAAACTATAAATCCACAAAATATTTTTTACCACAATATAAAATTTAAGTAGAATTAAAAAACTCCACCTCTCAAAATCGAAAGATGGAGTTTAAGCTAGAGAGACAACTTTCTGATACTCAATAATATTGTCCCTACAGTACCTAATTTTGTTATCGCCTTCGAATTAAATTTCATTACATTAGCCATCTCACTCATCTCCTTTTTTATATTACACCGATAACTTGCGAAACCCTATTAGTAACACTAGCATTATACTTAGATTCATCACAAACTTCGTTGCCATCTCTGCCGCTTCAGATCTTGCTAGCGCATCTACTGTTACACCCGCTGGATTAAATCCTAAAAATACTGTTGCGAATACGTAGGCAAATGTAAATACTCCTATTAGCATTAACACTCTCATTGCATTGCCCATCTCTCTCATCTCCTTTTTTTACTATGCTGATAACTTGCGAAATCCTATCAGTAACACTAGCATTATACTTAGATTCATCACAAACTTCGTTGCCATCTCTGCCGCTTCAGATCTTGCTAGCGCATCTACCACTGTTACACCCGCTGGATTGAATCCTAAAAATACTGTTGCGAATACGTAGGCAAATGTAAATATTCCTATTAGCATTAACACTCTCATTGCATTGCCCATCTCTCTCATCTCCTTTTTTTACTATGCTGATAACTTGCGAAATCCTATTAGTAACACTAGCATTATACTCAGATTCATCACAAACTTCGTTGCCATCTCTGCCGCTTCAGATCTTGCTAGCGCATCTACCACTGTTACACCCGCTGGATTGAATCCTAAAAATACTGTTGCGAATACGTAGGCAAATGTAAATACTCCTATTAGCATTAACACTCTCATTGCATTGCCCATCTCTCTCATCTCCTTTTTTTACTATGCCGATAACTTACGAAATCCTATTAGTAACACTAGCATTATACTTAGATTCATCACAAACTTCGTTGCCATCTCTGCCGCTTCAGATCTTGCTAGCGCATCTACCACTGTTACACCCGCTGGATTAAATCCTAAAAATACTGTTGCGAATACGTAGGCAAATGTAAATACTCCTATTAGCATTAACACTCTCATTGCATTGCCCATCTCTCTCATCTCCTTTTTTTACTATGCCGATAACTTACGAAATCCTATTAGTAACACTAGCATTATACTCAGATTCATCACAAACCTCGTTGCCATCTCTGCCGCTTCAGATCTTGCTAGCGCATCTACCACTGTTACACCCGTTGGATTGAATCCTAAAAATACTGTTGCGAATACGTAGGCAAATGTAAATACTCCTATTAGCATTAACACTCTCATTGCATTGCCCATCTCTCTCATCTCCTTTTTTTACTATGCTGATAACTTGCGAAATCCTATCAGTAACACTAGCATTACACTTAGATTCATCACAAACTTCGTTGCCATCTCTGCCGCTTCAGATCTTGCTAGCGCATCTACCACTGTTACACCCGCTGGATTGAATCCTAAAAATACTGTTGCGAATACGTAGGCAAATGTAAATACTCCTATTAGCATTAACACTCTCATCATGTTTCCCATCTTAACATCCCTCCTTTCTWTCYAGTTTATTGMTRTCGCTTTCTACTAYTTTTTATTCGGTTTTTTCTTTARCATCATATATAAAAACAACGGAAAGTATTGATCCATCTTCGCATCCTCATTTCTATTTATTTTGATCGTCGCTTTCTACTACTTTTTATTCGGTTTTTTCTTTAACATCATATATAAAAACAACGGAAAGTATTGATCCATCTTCGCATCCTCATTTCTATTTATTTTGATCGTCGCTTTCTACTACTTTTTATTCGGTTTTTTCTTTAACATCATATATAAAAACAACGGAAAGTATTGATCCATCTTCGCATCCTCCTTCTATTAGTTTTGATCGTCGCTTTCTACTACTTTTTATTCGGTTTTTTCTTTAACATCATATATAAAAACAATGGAAAGTATTGATCCATCTTCGCATCCTCCTTCTATTAGTTTTGATCGTCGCTTTCTACTACTTTTTATTCGGTTTTTTCTTTAACATCATATATAAAAACAATGGAAAGTATTGATCCATCTTCGCATCCTCCTTCTATTAATTTGTTATGCTAACTTTATCCGTGTTACTCTAACAATATATTCTCTATCTTCTAAAAGTTGCAATAAATATTATTTCGCCCTGCAAAAGTTTTAAAAAGTAGTAGTAAAACTGCGCCAAAATTTAGCTATTATTCTCCTTACTTTTGAAATTAACACGATAGTTGCTTCTAACTATAAATATAAGCTTCAAAATATGTACATTTTATTATCTTATCTAGAATTCCAAAAACATCATTATGCTGATTGTAAAATATTGTTAAAATAAAAAAATCCTTCTATTATAAATATAGATACTTAAAAATAATAAAAGCACACTCCTTATTTTAGGTAATGTGCTCAAGTTGATCATATTTTATTTGACCTCACCAAAAAACTTACAAACACTTTGTCTAAAGCTATTTTTTATGACAGTTAGATAGCTCTCTCTTTCATTTTTTTATTATTGAATCTTTTTTATCATATTTGAAAGAATAGTTATGGCATTTTTGGCCGCCAATTCTGTAAAATGTGTAAAATTCATTTCTGCAGACCCGTCCGCTTTATCAGATATTGCTCGTAATATTACAAATGGTATCTTATTTAGATAGCAAGTTTGAGCAATTGCCGCTCCCTCCATCTCCGCACAATACGCGTTAAATGTGGTGTATATATCATCTTTTTGATCTACGCTTGCAACAAATTGATCTCCACTTGCAACTCTGCCTACATAAACATTATTATCCAATTCTTCTTCGCTTATATCTTTTGCTAGGTCTATCAACATTTGATCCGCTTCGAAATATGAATTGTCCATTCGCGGAATTACTCCTCTTGGATCTCCAAATGCCGTGGTATCCATATCGTGTTGAACTGTATCGCTCGAAATTACAATGTCTCCAATATTTAAAATTGGATGCAATGCCCCCGCAACTCCGGTGTTAATAATATAATCCACTGCAAATACATCTGCCAATATTTGAGTACATACTGCGGCGTTCACTTTACCTATTCCACATTTAACTACAACAACTTCTTTTTCCTGAAATTTTCCTTTCACAAATTCCATCATTGCTTTTGTTTGAACATTCGATATTTGCATATTCTTTTTCAGCGCATTAACTTCCTCTTCCATTGCTCCTATAATTCCAATTGTTTTCATTAGTCTTCTCCCTATCATTAGTTTTTTACTATTATAAATGTTTCTAATTTATTTTCAAGGCAATGACCATTAAATATCCTGTATAACTCAACTTTACTTATTCTAATTTTTATAAATATTATTTTTAGTATATTTTTTTTACAAACAAGTAATATATTTTTGACTTCTCGCATATTATTAACCAAGTGTAAAGATTTTAAAGGAGGCCTTTTCTTGAAACCTTATATTGAAGAGAGAGCCGTACAAGCAGCAAATTTTATCATCAGCAAAAAAGCCACCGTACGAGAAACCGCAAAAAAATTTGGTATAAGTAAAAGCACAGTTCACAAGGATGTTACAGAACGACTAGAAAAAATCAACCCACAACTCGCCATGGAAGCTCGTGCTATTCTTGACAAAAATAAAGCAGACAGGCATTTACGTGGCGGCAATGCAACCAGGGAAAAATATCTTGGAGGAATGAAATAATTCCAATGCAGTTAGTTATCGAGTTTTTGGATAGCTAGCTTTTTTTATTTACAATTTTTCTCCACTATGATATAATGTAATAAATTTATAGTAAAGGAGATATTTATTTATGGGTTTAAAAAAGCATTTTATTAAAAATTATTTAGATTTTAAAATAGTAGAAGATTCCACAGGTCTTTTCAAAATATATTCCAAAAGAATCGGCGCTATAAAAGATAAGGATGATATATATATCGATAAAGTTGTTCAACTTTTTGAGCAAATCAATGGAGTTGATTCTATCAATGTTTCAAAGTCTGATTGCATTATCGAGGTCATCTATAATCCAAATATCTTAAATTCCGCAAAACTTCAGAAATATATCGATCTTATTCTAGATTTAATCATTGAAAATTCTGACCTTATCAAGACACACACACCAAACAATACCGACGATTTAGCCGTTGTTCTAGCTGCCAAGTTTAATCAAAAAGCCGCAACTGCAAATATCTAAATTTTTTTTGCTAGTTATCTCTGGGTAACTAGCTTTTTTGTTTTTAAGACTACACTTTATACTATTTAGATGCTATAATAAAAAAAAATCACTTAGGAGGACTTATGTTAAAAATATTTGCAATTATCACAATGTTTATTGATCACTTTGCTATTGCATTTCTAGATCCATTCTCCACTTCTTATCTTGTACTAAGAGCAATTGGCCGTGTTAGTATGCCAATCTTTGCTTATATGCTTGCTAGCGGGTACATACACACCAAAAATTATAACAAGTATCTGATTCGAATGCTCACTATGGCAATAATCGCACAAATTCCGTTCACTATGCTAATATCTGGTATCAGCTTTATACAATTGTTCACAACAGATCTTTGGGTCTACTTGTTTTATACGTTAAATATTGGTTTTACATTTTGTGTTGCCCTCATTTTTTTGAAAATTATGGACTTTACGAGAGTGCAAAAAAGCAGCCTTCTACATCAATTTGCTCAAGCCCTACTTGGAATGATCATATTATATTATGCTCATTCTTGCGATTATGGCGCGTATGGAATCTGCGTTGTATTCATCTTCTATGTTTGGATATTGATTTTCAATCAATCTAAAAAAAGCCTGCTTATTTGCGGAGCCATTATTGGCGTTTTAAGTATTGTTTTTTATGGATTTCCAGGAGCAAATCAATGGTTATCTGCATTAGCCATCATACCAATTTACTATCTCCCTCATACCAAATCAAATTATAAATGGGTGTTCTATGTATTTTATCCTGCACATTTAATTTTGCTAGTAGTAATAAGCGCGATGCTACATTAATCATCAAAAAAAAACCACTGCTTCTGTCTATTTTATTGCAGTGGTTTTTTATTTTGACAACTAAACCTCTCTTATCGATTTAACATTGCCGCTCCAACTATTCCCGCGTCATTACCCAGTGTCGCAACTCGAATTTGCGTCGGCATATCTCCTCCAAAAGCATATTTCTTTACTTTCTCGGTCAATGGATTGATCAATTTATCTCCTTGCTTCGATACTCCTCCACCTATCAACACTACTTGTGGTTTAAATACTGTTATTATATTTGCAACACCTATTGCCACATAATCTATATAGTCCTCAATTAATTGCTTTGCAACTGCGTCGCCGGCCCATGCAAAATCAAATGGTATCTTGGCTGTCATATTCTGTTCATCTATCGTTGCCAACTTGGATTCCGGAAATTCTTTTGCCCTTGCATTTGCCATATTGATGAGAGCTGTTGCAGATGCATATGACTCTAGGCAACCAAAATTTCCACACGTACATCTTATCCCATCTTTCACAATGATTTGATGCCCAATTTCCGCTCCTCCAGCAAAGTATCCATTAAAGATTTTGCCATTGATTATAATTCCTCCGCCAACGCCTGTTCCTAATGTAATCACTACCGCATCTTCTGTTCCTTTTGCTGCTCCTGCAATTACTTCTCCTAGCGCTGCACAGTCCGCATCATTTGCGATTTTTGTAGTTATTCCGGTCCTTGCCTCCACATACTCAACTGCTGCAAAGTTGTCTATTGCAATGTTATTGGCATATACTATTACTCCCGCCTTAGAGTCTATCATTCCTGGACTTCCAATACCTATACCTTTTATTTCGGTTTTTGCTAAATTATTTCGAGTAATGATTTCTTCTGTACTTGCAATGATGTCGTCAAAAATTAGATCTACTACACGTTCTCGCTTAGTATCCTTTGTAATAACATCTAAAATACTTCCCTCTTCGTTTAATAACGCAACTACTATATTGGTTCCGCCTAAATCTACTCCTATATAATACATATTTACACCTCCTACAGTAATTTTTTTATTATATCTAATTTCTGCATACATATCAAGGTGCAATTACTCAGTTCGCATATTATTTCTTTGAACAGTCTTGCAAACTTAATAATATCAAATTATAATATGACTGCAGTTTTTTTATCACATCGGTTAGGAGACCTCTATAAAATGGCCATTGACAGACGATATGCTAGAATCAATAAAAAATTTGTTACTAAACATTTATTACAAATCTTACACACCAAATTAAGCACAACAGACCAAGATAAATTATCTTATTTGCTACCCATCTTCGAGACGATATTTAAATCCACCGAAGTTGCAGCAAATTTTTTAGGTATCAGTCAGTCTGTAGCCAAAAATCTAAGCCCCTGTATTATCTCAAAATTGAATCAAATATTAACTACACTGTTTCAGACCTCTCCACGCATGTTTCTTGGAACACTCGATTATTTATATGAAACCGACTATCTTGATAGATACCTATCAACCGAAATAACAGATGCCCATATACACTTTTTATCCTTAGATTTTCTTAAAGATACTATATGTTTTGAAGTATTTGTCGCAGATATGATCATTCAGATACAAGATGCTATATATCAAATCAAGTTTCAAACACGCCCCAAATATATGGCAATTCATATAGCAAAATATCCGCTTCAGGCTGCCATTA
>NZ_ABEQ01000026.3 GCF_000171335.1 Candidatus Epulonipiscium viviparus | reverse complement strand
CGGCTTTGTGTGACATTGGGAACTATGATCTAGGAGGTTGCTACCTTTTTTAGGTAAATTTCTAGGGAGCGAAGATAGTTTAAAACTTATCGTCTTGTCACTGCTAGAAAGTGGAATAATATATGCTTATAACAGAAGTTCTTTTCTTTTGTATTAGTTTATAATGACCTGTCAGCAGTGTATGATCACCCTGTCAGCGTCTATTTATAACTTATAAAAGGAGGGAACTTTTTTATGGCAGATAAAAAAATGAGAATTACTTTAAGAGCATACGATCATAAGCTTATAGATCAAACTGCAGAGCAAATTGTATCGGTTGCTAAAAAATCTGGAGCAAGAGTTAGTGGACCTATTCCATTACCAACAAAAAAAGAAATCATTACAATTCTTCGTGCGGTGCACAAATATAAAGATTCTAGAGAGCAATTTGAACAACGAACTCACAAAAGATTGATTGATATCGAAGCTACGCCAAAAATTGTCGAAGTACTTACAAGACTTGACTTACCAGCTGGTGTAGAAATTAAATTGAAGCAGAGTTAATTCGGGACAAGATTTGCTTGTCTAGTATGATTGCAAATGCAATCCGCTGTAGATTAGGAGGCTATATATAATGAAAAAGGCAATAATGGCTAAAAAAATTGGCATGACTCAGATTTTTGATGAAAATGCTAATTTAATTCCAGTAACAGTATTAGAAGCTGGACCATGTACGGTAGTGCAAAAGAAAACAAAAGAAAACGATGGTTACGAAGCTATCCAAGTTGGTTTTATTAACAAAAAGGAAAAAGCTGTAATTAAACCTGAGGCAGGTCACTTTGAAAAAGCAGGTGTAGAACCTAAAAAATATCTAAAAGAGTTTAGATTTGATGATTGCTCTGCGTTTGAAGTTGGAGGAGAAATCAAAGCTGAAGTTTTTGTTAAAGGTGACAAAGTTGACGTTGCTGGTGTAACTAAAGGTAAGGGATATACAAGTTCGATTAAGAAATATGGTTATAGCAGAGGGCCAATGGCTCATGGTTCAAAATATCACCGTCACGCAGGTTCTATGGGAGCGGCAACAAATCCGGGACGCGTTATGAAAGGTAAAGGATTACCTTCTCGTATGGGTGGAGATAATGTGACCATTCAAAATCTAGAAATTGTTAGAGTTGATGCAGACAAAAACCTTATTCTTATTAAGGGATGTGTTCCAGGACCTAAAGGAACAGTAGTTACTGTAAAAAATAGCGTAAAGCATAGTAAATAAAGAAAGGAGGAGTAGCAAATGGCAAATGTAAGTGTTTTAAATATGGAAGGAAAACAAGTTGGAGAAGTTTCTCTTGATGATGGAATTTTTGGAGTAGAGATCAAAGAACATCTTGTTCACCAGGCAGTTGTGTCTTATCTTGCAAATCAAAGACAAGGTACTCAATGTACTAAAACTCGTGCAGAAGTTCGTGGTGGTGGTAGAAAACCTTGGAGACAAAAAGGCGGCGGTCGTGCTAGACAAGGGTCAATTCGTTCACCTCAATGGACTGGCGGTGGTGTTGTTTTTGCACCAAAACCTAGAGACTACTCATTCAAAGTAAATAGAAAAGAAAGACAACAAGCTCTTAAGTGCGCATTAACTAGTAGAGTTCAAGAGAAAAAAATTGTTGTTTTAGATGAGCTAAAATTGACAGAAGCAAAGACTAAATCTATGGTTAAGGTATTAGATGCGCTTAATCTAAAAAAAGCTCTTGTAGTAACAGAAGGTGACTGCGCAATGAATGTGAAAATAGCAGCTGGAAACATTCAGGGAGTTAAAACTTCTGCAGTTAATAATATAAACGTATATGATGTTTTAAAATATGATACTTTTGTAGTAACTAAAGAAGCTCTTTCAAAAATTGAGGAGGTGTATAAATAATGGCTGACATTAAATTTTATGACGTAATAAAAAAACCAGTTGTTACCGAAAAAAGTATGAGCATTATGGAGCAAAAAAAGTATACCTTTATTGTACACCCTAGTGCAACTAAAGTTCAAATCAAAGAAGCTGTAGAAAAAATGTTTCCAGAAGTTAAGGTTGAAAGAGTAAACACCATGAATTATGACGGAAAAACTAAACGTCGTGGCAGAACTCAAGGGAAAACTAGTAAGTACAAAAAAGCTATTGTAAAGCTGACTGAGTCTAGTGTAGATATTAATTTCTTCCAAGGAATGTAATTTAATATAAAAACACGTGGCTATGTGTAACAAAAATTGAAAGGAGAATTAAAGAGATGGCAATTAAGAAATATAGACCATATACCCCATCTAGGAGACATATGACTTCTTCATCTTTTGAGGAAATTACTAAATCAACTCCAGAAAAATCTCTTGTGGTCAAATTAAAGAAAAATTCTGGTAGAAATAACCAGGGTAAAATTACAGTTCGTCATCGCGGTGGCGGTGCTACTATTAAATATAGAATTATCGACTTTAAACGTAATAAAGACGGTATTCCTGCAACAGTAGCAAGCATTGAGTATGACCCTAACAGAACTGCTAACATTGCTCTTTTAAACTATGCAGATGGAGAAAAACGTTATATTTTGGCTCCTGAAGGCTTAAAAGTTGGCGACAAAATTATGAGTGGAGAGCAAGCAGAAATTCGCGTGGGAAATGCGCTAAGAATGAAAGATATGCCAGTTGGTGTAAGTATTCATAACTTAGAAATGAAACCAGGAAAAGGCGGACAGTTGGTTCGTGCGGCAGGGCTTTCAGCACAGCTTATGGCTAAAGAAGGCAAATATGCGACAGTAAAACTTCCATCTGGCGAAATGAGACTTCTTCCTATCGAATGTAAGGCAACAATTGGTGTAATCGGAAATGGTGATCATGAGCTTATAAATATTGGTAAGGCAGGACGTAAACGTCACATGGGTATCCGTCCTACTGTTCGTGGATCTGTTATGAACCCTAATGATCACCCTCACGGTGGTGGTGAAGGACGCTCACCAATTGGTAGACCAGCACCTTGTACTCCTTGGGGTAAACCAGCTCTTGGATATAAGACTAGAAAGAAAAATAAACATTCGAATAAATATATCGTTCGTCATCGTGATAAGAAATAAGTTTATAAAGGAGGTTTAACAAGTGGCTCGTTCAATAAAAAAAGGACCGTTTGCTGATGCTCATCTTCTTAAAAAAATAGATGCTATGAATGCTGCAGACGAGAAAAAAGTAATTAAAAGTTGGTCTCGCAGATCTACTATTTTTCCCTCTATGGTAGGGCATACAATTGCTCTTCATGATGGCAGAAAGCATGTTCCAGTATTTATTACTGAAGATATGGTTGGTCATAAGTTAGGTGAATTTGCTCTCACTAGAACTTATCGTGGACATGGTAAAGATGCCGATAAGAGATCTAGAGTTAGATAATTTATAGAAAGGAGAATTAAGATGGCTAAAGGACACAGATCCCAAATCAAAAGAGACAGAAATGAAACTCAAAAAGAAGAAAGACCATATGCCAAAGCTAGACATGTAAGACTTTCTAGTTCAAAAGCTAAGATTGTATTAGATCAAATTAAGGGCAAAGATGTGGCGACTGCGATTGGTATTTTACGTTATACACCGAGATATGCAGCAGATGTTATAATGAAAGTTTTAAATTCTGCTGTTGCTAATGCAGAGCATAATAGCGGACTTAGTGCAGCAAATTTGTATATTCAAGAAGCATATGCTACTCAAGGACCTACTCTTAAAAGAATTCGTCCACGAGCTCAGGGTCGTGCATTTAGAATTGAAAAGAAAACTAGCCACGTGACTGTGGTATTAAATGAGAGAAATCTAGGATAGGAGGTTAAAAATGGGTCAAAAAGTAAATCCTCATGGATTAAGAGTAGGAATTATTAAAGATTGGGACGCAAGATGGTTTGCAGATAAGAAAAAGTTCGCAGATTACCTTGTTGAAGATGATAAAATTAGAAAATTTATCAAGAAAAAGCTTTATGTGGCTGGTATCGATAARATAGAAATCGAGAGAATGGCAGGAAAGCTTAGAGTTCACGTTTCAACTGCTAAACCTGGTATTGTAATCGGTAAAGGTGGCGCATCTATTGAGGCTCTTCGTCAAGAAGTTCAAAAAATGACAAAAGACCGCGTTTCTATTAATATCGTACAAATTGACAGACCAGAAGTTAATGCTCAGTTAGCAGCAGAAAATGTTGCGCTGCAGCTTGAAAATCGTACTGCATTTCGTAGAGCGATGAAACAAGTTATGGGTCGTGCTATTAAAGCAGGYGCCAARGGTATTAAAGTTTCTTGCTCAGGCCGTTTAGGTGGAGCAGAAATGGCAAGAACTGAGGCATACTCTGAAGGGACTATTCCTCTTCAAACACTAAGAGCTGATATTGAGTATGGATTTGCAGAAGCAGATACCACTTATGGTAAGCTTGGTATTAAAGTATGGATCTACAAAGGAGAAGTACTTCCTCAAAAAACAGTTAAGGAAGGGAGCGAAAAATAATGTTAATGCCAAAAAGAGTAAAACGCCGTAGACAGTTTCGTGGGCGTATGAAAGGCAAAGCTACTCGTGGTAACAAGATAACTTATGGTGAGTATGGTATTGTAGCGTTAGAACCTGGTTGGATTAAATCTAATCAAATCGAATCAGCACGTATCGCAATGACTCGTTATATTAAACGTGGTGGTAAAGTTTGGATTAAGATATTCCCTGATAAACCTGTAACAGCGAAACCAGCTGAAACAAGGATGGGTTCTGGTAAAGGTTCGCCTGAATATTGGGTAGCCGTTGTAAAACCAGGTCGTGTTATGTTTGAACTTTCAGGCGTAGCAGAAGAAGTAGCAAGAGAAGCTCTTAGATTAGCAGTGCATAAGTTGCCGATCAAGTGTAAGGTAGTTTCTCGTGTGGAACAAGAAATGGCAGGTGATGGTAGTGAAAACTAAAGAAATTTTGAATGATTTAAGAGGTAAAACCGCTGAAGAGTTACATGCTGAATTGGTGAGTGCAAAAAAAGAACTTTTTAATCTAAGATTTCAAAATGCTACCAATCAGTTAGATAATACAGCTCGTATTAAAGATGTTAGAAAAAACATTGCTCGTATTCAAACAATTCTTACTCAACAAGAGCCTAAAGAGCAGTTGCTTAAGGGTTCACGTGAGAAAAGAAAAGCATGCAAAGAGAAATCTTGCAAATGTCATAAATAAGGATAGGAGGAAAAAAAGTGGCTGAAAGAAATTTACGCAAAACCTTAGTTGGTATTGTGACAAGTGATAAAATGGATAAAACAATTACTGTAGCCGTGGTAAATAGTGTTAAGCATCCTCTTTATGGCAAAATTATAAAGAGAACATATAAGCTACACGCACACGATGAAAAAAACGAATGTCAAAAAGGCGATCGTGTGAAGGTTATGGAAACTAGACCTTTATCTAAAATGAAAAGATATAGACTAGTAGAAGTTGTTGAAAAAGCGAAATAATTTGAGTTATTATTGTAAAGAAGGAGGAACCTTACAGTGATCCAACAAGAAAGCAGATTAAAAGTTGCAGACAACACCGGTGCAAAAGAATTACTTTGTATTCGTGTAATGGGCGGCTCAACAAGACGCTATGCTGGTGTCGGTGACGTCATTGTTGCTTCGGTAAAACAAGCAACACCCGGAGGCGTTGTCAAAAAGGGCGATGTTGTAAAAGCGGTTGTTGTTCGTACAGTTAAGGAGATAAGAAGAGCAGACGGGTCATATATTCGTTTTGACGAAAATGCAGCGGTTATTATCAGAGAAGATAAAAATCCAAGAGGGACTCGTATATTTGGACCAGTAGCAAGAGAGTTAAGAGAGAGAAAGTATACAAAAATCTTATCCCTTGCTCCTGAGGTTTTATAGGAGGCAAAGATGAAAACAAAGCTAAAAAAAGGCGATAAAGTAATTATAATCGCTGGTAAAGATAAAAGAACCAAAAACAGCTCTGCAGAAGGTGTTATCACTTATATTGACAGAAAAAAAGATAGAGTTGTTGTAGAAGGTTTAAATATGGGTACTAAGCACTTTAAGCCAACAGCAACTAATAACCAAGGTGGCAGAATTGAAAAAGAGATGCCAGTTCACATTTCTAATGTAATGTATTCTTACAAAGGTGATCCTGTTCGTTTGGGTGTTAATGTAAAAGAAGATGGAAGCAAAGTTCGTGTGGCTATTGTAAAAGGCGAGCGTATCGAAATAGATAAATAAGCAAGGAAGGAGAAAACTTAAGTGACTGCTAGATTAAAAACAGAATATAACGAAAAAATCGTAAATTCAATGATGGAAAAATTTCACTATAAAAATAGAATGGAAGTACCAAAAATTGAAAAAATAGTTGTTAATATGGCTATTGGTGAAGCTAAGGATAATGCGAAAATTCTTGAAAGCGCATCAAAAGATATGGAAATGATCTCTGGTCAAAAACCTATTATAACTAAAGCAAAGAAATCTGTTGCGGCCTTTAAACTTCGTGAAGGAATGCCTATTGGATGCAAAGTTACTCTAAGAGGAGCTAAAATGTATGAATTCTTAGATAGACTTGTAAATGTAGCGCTTCCTCGTGTTCGTGACTTTAGAGGTGTAAGTTCTAAATCTTTTGATGGTCGTGGAAACTATGCTATGGGTGTTAAAGAACAGCTTATTTTTCCGGAGATCGAATATGATAAAATTGATAAAGTACGCGGTATGGATATAATTGTTGTAACTACCGCAAAGACTGATGAAGAATCAAGAGAGCTATTAACTCAATTTGGTATGCCATTCCAAAAATAAGGGCTAAACTTTAAGAGGAGGTTATCATGGCAAAAAAATCTATGAAAGTGAAGCAACAAAGACCAGCTAAGTTTTCTACTCAGGCATATTCTAGATGTAGAATTTGTGGCCGTCCACATGCCTATATTAGAAAATATGGTATATGTCGTGTTTGCTTTAGAGAATTGGCGTATAAAGGACAAATCCCAGGCGTTAAAAAAGCAAGCTGGTAAATTATAGAGAAAGGAGGATTGTGAAAGATGACAATGAGTGACCCTATTGCAGATATGCTAACTAGAATTAGAAACGCGAACACTGCAAAACATGATAGTGTGGAAATTCCGGCTTCTAAGATGAAAAAAGCTATTTCAGAAATTTTGTTAGAAGAAGGTTATATTAAAGGTTATGAAGTAATAGAAGATGGTGTTAAGCAGACTATTCGTATGAAGCTTAAATACGGAAAAACCAAAAATGAGAAAGTTATTTCTGGCATTAAGAAAATCTCAAAGCCTGGCTTACGTGTATATACAGATACCGATCATTTGCCAAAAGTTTTAGGAGGTTTAGGAACTGCTATTATTTCAACTAGCAAAGGTGTAGTTACTGACAAAGCAGCTAGAAAACAAAAAATAGGTGGCGAAATTATAGCATTTATTTGGTAAAAGATAAAGGAGGTGCAGGGCATGTCACGTATTGGTAGAATGCCAATAGAAGTTCCAGCGGGAACTACAGTTACTCTTGGAGATGAAAATCTGGTTACTGTTAAAGGTCCAAAAGGAACACTAGAAAAGTCTTTTGATAAGGCGATGAATATTTCAATAGAAGATAATCATGTAATAGTTAAAAGACCAAATGATTTAAAAAGAAATAGAGCTTTACATGGTTTAACTAGAAGCTTAATTTTTAATATGGTAACCGGAGTAACTGCTGGATATACTAAAGAATTAGAAATTAACGGTGTTGGATATAGAGCTCAAAAGCAAGGTAAGAAATTAGTTTTATCTTTAGGATATTCTCATCCAGTTGAAATGCAAGACCCAGAGGGAATTACAACAACTATTGAGGGGAATAAGATTATTGTTGCAGGTATAAATAAAGAACACGTTGGTCAGTTTGCGGCTGAGATCAGAATTAAACGTCCACCAGAGCCATATAAAGGCAAAGGTATTAAGTATGTTAATGAGGTTATAAGACGTAAAGAAGGTAAAACTGGTAAAAAATAATCGGTAAAGGAGAAAACTAATGGTACACAAAGAATCACGTACTGCTATTCGCGAGAAAAAACACAAAAAAGTTCGTAACAAAATTTCGGGCACTAGCAATAAGCCAAGACTTTCTGTGTTTAGAAGCGAAAAGCATATATATGCTCAGGTTATTGATGATGTTAAAGGCATAACTATTGCTTCTGCGTCGAGTATTGCTAAAGAGCAAAAATTGGAAAAAGGTGCGGATATAGAAGCTGCTAAAAAAGTTGGTAGTTTRATTGCAAAAAATGCTATGGCAAAAGGCGTTAATGAAGTGGTATTTGACCGCGGTGGATTTGTTTATCACGGACGTGTTAAGGCCCTAGCTGATGCTGCTAGAGAAGCAGGATTACAATTCTAAAGAAAGGAGAACGATACAGTGGCAAGAAGACAATTGTTTGATTATAAATCAATGGAACTTGAAGAAAAAGTTGTTACTATTAAGAGAGTAACAAAAGTTGTTAAGGGCGGACGTACTTTTCGTTTTTCAGCTTTAGTAGTTGTTGGAGATAGAAATGGTCATGTTGGCGTAGGATTAGGCAAGGCTATGGAAATTCCTGATGCTATTAAAAAAGGAATAGAAGATGCTAAGAAAAACCTGATTTTTATCGAAAGAAATGATGTAGACAGTATTTACCATCCTCTTGTGGGAGATTTTGGTGGAGCTAGCGTTTTATTGAAGCCAGCCTTTGAAGGAACAGGAGTTATTGCAGGAGGTCCTGCACGTGCGGTGCTTGAGCTTGCTGGAATTAGAAATATTAGAACAAAATCTTTGGGTTCTAACAATAAGAAAAATGTAGTTCATGCGACTATCGAAGGGCTTGCAGCTCTTAAAACACCAAATCAGGTTGCTAAATTACGTGGAAAAACTGTTGAAGAGATTTTGGGTTAGGAGGACGACATGGCAAAGATTAAAATAACTCTTATTAAATCTACTATAGGCGCTATTCCGAAACACAAAAAAACAGTAGAGGCTCTTGGGCTTCGCAAGTTAAACAGTTTTAATATTCACCAAGACAATGCTGCAGTTCGTGGAATGGCAAGACAAGTTAGCCATCTAGTAAAAGTAGAAGAAGTTAATGAATAGAAAATAAAGGAGGTGTAAGAATGGATTTATCTAGTTTAAAACCATGTGAAGGCGCTAAGAAAGAACCTTTCCGCGTTGGTCGTGGACATGGTTCTGGAAACGGTAAATTTGCTGGGCGTGGTCGCGATGGTCAAAACTCTAGAACTGGCGGTGGCGTAAGACCTGGTTTCGAAGGAGGTCAGATGCCTTTATACAGACGTATTCCTAAACGTGGATTTACTAATAGAAATTCTAAGGATATAGTGGGAATTAATGTAGAGCTTCTAAATCGTTTTGAAGATGGAGCAGACATTACTGTAGCTGCTATGAAAGAAGCAGGAATCATTAAAAATCCTAGAGATGGCGTAAAAATTCTTGCAAAAGGTGAGTTAGTTAAAAAATTAAATGTTACCGCTAATGCTTTTAGCGAGGGGGCAAAGCAAAAGATTGAAGCTTTGGGTGGCAAAGTCGAGGTGATGTAGGGTGTTTAAAACTCTTAGGACGGCTTGGAAAGTACCAGATCTGAGAAAAAGAATAATGTTTACTTTTTGGATGATGGCTTTGCTTAGAATAGGAGCAATTATCCCCGCCCCGGGGGTAAATCCAACAGCAATTGAAGAAATGTTGGCTAATATTGGAGATAACAATCTACTAGGACTGATAAATGTCTTTACTGGTGGCGGGTTTTCCACTATGGCTATTTTTGCATTTGGTGTTGGGCCATATATCACATCGTCAATCATTATTCAACTCTTAACAATTGCATTTACTAAGTTAGAGGAAATATCTAAGGAAGGTGAAGACGGTAGAAAACGGATTAATAGAATAACGCGGTATTTAACGCTGGTTATTGCAACTATGCAAGGTGGAGCTACAACTCTTTTGCTCTATAATCAAAATATTTTATTGGCGCAGACGCCACTTTACTTTTGCTTAACGTTACTTTCATTTGTTGCTGGTTCATTGTTAGTTATGTGGATTGGAGAACAGATGGGTGTAAAAGGTGTTGGAAACGGGATTTCTTTGATAATCTTTGTTAAYATTGTGTCAACGTTACCACAAACCGTAACCACACTGAGAAGTACAGATATACCAATTGCAGTTATAGCAGTCGCATTAATTGTAATCATGATAGGTTTTGCAGTTTTAATGTCTCTTGGAGAACGTAGAGTCCCTGTACAATATGCTAAGAGGATGTCTGGAAGAAAAATGTATGGTGGGCAAACTCAAAATATCCCTATTAAAGTAAATTTAGCTGGGGTATTACCTGTGATTTTTGCCATGTCACTCATTCAATTTCCAGAGATAGTCACCAATATATTTATAAAAAACCCATCTGAAAGTTGGCTTATGGTAATAGATAATCTTAGATGGACTACTCCTATAGGTGGAACTATATATGTAGTATTAATTTTTGCATTTGCTTTCTTTTACTCTTCGATTGCATTTAATCCAGTGGATATTGCAGCAAATATGAAAAAAAGTGGAGGATTTATTCCTGGAATTAGACCTGGTAAACCAACCTCGGATTACCTTTCAAAAATAGCGACTCATGTTACACTAATGGGTGCAATTTTTCTATCAATTCTAGCTTTAACACCTGTTCTTTTTCAAGTTTTTTTGAATTTACCAATCGCCTTTGCAGGCACCTCTTTATTAATCGTTGTAGGGGTTGCGTTGGAAACGGTCAAGGGAATAGAATCTCAAACACTTATGAGATCATATAAAGGATTTTTATAATAGAAGGGAATGTAGATAAAAATGAGACTAATTTTATTGGGAGCACCAGGAGCGGGTAAAGGAACACAAGCGGAGATGCTAACTGAGTTATTTCATATTCCAATTATTTCCACAGGAAATATGTTTCGTGCTCATTTGTCACAAGGCACGGAGCTTGGAATAAAAGCTAAGACTTATATGGATGAAGGAAAACTTGTCCCTGATGAGTTAACTATTGAAATAGTAAAAGATAGAATTGTAAAAGATGATTGTAAAAATGGAATTATCTTTGATGGTTTTCCGCGTACAATTGCGCAGGCACAAGCGTTAGATGACCTATTAAAAGAGCTTGATATAACTCTTGACAAAGTGATTGATGTTGAAGTGCCTGATGAAGAAATTGTAACACGTATGTCAGGAAGAACAGTTTGCTCTGGATGTGGTACTCCATACCATAATCAGTTTAAGATCGAGAAAGTGAAAGGCAGTTGTGATAACTGTAATTCCGAACTCGTTCAACGAGATGATGATAAAGAGGAAACTGTAAAGAAACGTTTGAAGATTTATCACGAACAGACCCAGCCATTAATTGATTATTATAACGCACAAGGTAAGCTTGTGGAAATTGATGGAATTGGCTCTGTTAGCTCAATTAATCTTCGGGTAAAAAAAGCGCTAGGAGTAGAGTAATATGGCAATATCCATAAAAACCGAAAAAGAGATAGCAATTATGGGAGAGGCAGCTGACATTTTAATAGAAGCTCATAAATATATAGCTAAACATATGAATGTTGGAATAACTACACGAGAACTAAATGAGTTAGCAGATAAATTTATCCGATCCTATAATGCTGTTCCATCTTTTAAGGGGTTATACGGATACCCAGCATCTGCTTGTATTTCAATTAACGAAGAAGTGGTGCACGGTTTGCCAACTGAGCGCAAATTAAAAAATGGAGATATTGTCAGTGTTGATATGGGAGTCTTTTATAAGGGCTATCATTCTGATGCGGCAAGAACTCATGCAATAGGAAATGTAGCTCCAGAAGTTTTAGAGCTTATGAAAGTTACCAAACAAAGCTTCTTTGAGGCTATGAAATTTGCTCGTTCGGGATGTCATTTGGGGCAAATTTCACAGACAATACAGGATTATTGTGAGTCACATGGATATGGAGTTGTTAGGGACTTAGTTGGGCATGGAATCGGAAAAAAAGTTCATGAAGATCCTCAAGTTCCAAACTATAAACCCAAAGGCAGGGGAGTATTACTAGAACCTGGGATGGCTCTTGCTATTGAGCCTATGATAAATCTTGGAACTTGGCAGGTATATGTCAAAAATGATGATTGGACTTATGTAACTCGAGATGGACTGCCGTCTGCACACTATGAAAATACTATTATAATTACAGAAAATGAGCCTCTGATATTGACACTCGAACCGGAGGAGAGGTAATGACTGAAAAAGTTAAAATAGGGCAACTTGTTTATTCAAAAGCGGGCAGAGATAAAACTAAGCCATTAGTAATTATAGGAATTGAAGACGAATATGCGTTTGTGGCAGATGGAAAACACCGAAAAGTTGATGCTCCCAAGCGAAAAAAAATGAAACATCTTCAATTTACTAATACTAATTTTGCTATTATAAAGAATAGAATAGTTAATGGTGAAATAATAACAGATAATGTTTTGTGGCACACAATTTGCGAGTATTTGGAAGGAGGTTTGTAACTTGGCTAAAAATGATGTAATAGAAGTAGAAGGAACGATACTTGAAAAATTGCCTAATGCAATGTTTAAAGTTGAAATCGAAGGTGGCCATGTCGTACTTGGTCATATATCTGGTAAACTTAGAATGAATTTTATAAGAGTTCTGCCAGGGGATAAAGTTACGGTTGAGCTTTCGCCGTATGATCTCACTAAAGGACGTATTATTTGGCGTTCTAAGTAGAGAAAGGAGAACTATAATGAAAGTGCGCCCATCTGTAAAAAAGATATGTGAAAAATGCAAGGTAATTAAAAGAAAAGGCCGAGTATGTGTTATTTGCGAAAATCCAAAACACAAGCAAAAACAAGGCTGATTATAAAGGAGGTGTAATTTTAGATGGCACGTATAGCAGGTGTTGACTTACCAAAAAATAAACGTGTTGAAATTGGACTAACTTATATTTATGGTATAGGCAGACCAAGTTCAAGAAAAATTTTAGAAGCAGTTGGGATAGACTTTGATACTAGAGTTAAAGACTTAACTGACGAACAAGCAGATAAAATAAGAGCGGAAATTGAAAAAACTATGATGGTTGAAGGTGACCTTCGTCGTGAAGTTGCTCTTAATATTAAACGACTTGTTGAGATTGGTTCTTATAGAGGAATTCGTCATAGACGTGGACTTCCAGTTCGTGGTCAAAAGACAAAAACTAATGCAAGAACAAGAAAAGGCCCTAAGAAAACTGTGGCTAATAAGAAAAAATAGTCGTTAAATAAAGGAGGTTAAATAATGGCGGCAGTAAAGAAAAATGCCAAAAAGTCTACTAATAAAAGACGTCGTGACAGAAAAAATGTTGAGAAAGGAATGGCTCATATCCAGTCAACATTTAATAACACAATGGTTACCCTAACAGATGCAAACGGAAACGCTCTTTCATGGGCAAGTGCTGGTGGACTTGGTTTTCGTGGTTCTAGAAAATCTACACCATATGCAGCGCAAATGGCGGCTGAAACAGCTGCAGCGGCAGCTATGGAATATGGTTTGAAACAAGTTGAAGTTATGGTAAAAGGACCTGGTTCGGGAAGAGAAGCGGCAATTCGTGCTCTTCAAGCGGCGGGTCTTGAGGTTACTTTGATTAAAGATGTAACACCTGTTCCACACAATGGCTGTAGACCACCTAAGAGAAGAAGAGTATAATTGTGCCCCAAAGAGGATTAATGATGAAGGAGGGGTTAATGGGTGTTGGAATTTGAAAAACCCAGTATTGAAATAAAAGCCTTATCAGAGGATGGTAAGTATGGTTGCTTTGTAATTGAACCGCTTGAGAGAGGTTATGGGATGACCTTAGGAAATGGACTAAGAAGAATTTTATTATCTACGTTACCTGGTTCTGCAGTAAGCAATGTTAAATTTGAAGGAGTATTGCATGAGTTTAGTACTATACCCGGTGTTAAAGAAGATGTATTAGAAATAATCTTAAATCTTAAAGGACTGTGTATTAGAGATTCGAGCGCTACTCAAGAACCTAAGATAGCATATATAGAGGTAACTGGAGAAGGTGTAGTTACAGCAGAGGACATAAAATGCCCTTTGGGTGTTGAAATTTTAAATCCTGAAATGTATATAGCAACTTTAGATGGAGATAAAAATACTAAATTATATGCAGAACTTACAATTACAAATGGACGTGGATATGAAGGCATAAGTAAATTAAAAAAGTCTGAACTTCTTATTGGAGTAATTCCTGTAGATGCAAGTTACACTCCTGTTGAAAGAGTCAATTTTAAAGTGGAAGACACCCGTGTAGGACAACAAACAGATTTCGATAGACTTACTCTTGAAGTTTTTACAAAAGGTACTATTCGTCCAGATGAGGCGATAAGTCTTGCGGCAAAAGTTTTGAGTGAGCATTTAAGTATTTTTATCGATTTATCTGAGCATGCTAAGCGTGCAGAAATTATGATTACAAAAGAAGATGATACCAAAGAGAAAACATTAGAGATGACAATTGAAGAGTTAGACTTGTCGGTTAGATCATTTAACTGCTTAAAACGAGCTGGAATCAATAATGTTCAGGATCTTACTAATAAGACTGAAGAAGAAATGATGAAAGTGCGTAATCTTGGACGTAAATCTTTGGAAGAAGTCTTTAAGAAATTGGAAGATTTAGGTCTGTCTTTGAGACCTACTGAAGAGTAACAAAAGGAAAAAGGAGGGAAAAACAGAAATGTCACAAAGAAAATTAGGACGTTATGCATCTGCTAGAAAAGCTTTACTTCGCAATCAAGTAACCAATCTAATCTATCATGGAAAGATTAAAACTACAGAAGCCAAAGCAAAAGAAATTCGAAAAATTGCAGAAAAGATTATTGCTATGGGCGTTCGTGAACACAATAACTATGAAGAAATTACTGTAACTGCAAAAGTCCCTAAAAAAGATGCAGATGGCAGACGTGTAAAAATTAAGGAAGAAGGCAAGAAAACTGAGATCGTTTTCGAAGAAGTTCAAAAAACTATTAAAAAAGATAGCCCTTCAAGACTTCATGCCAGAAGACAAATGTTAAAAGTTTTATACCCTGTAACAGAAGTTTCAAAAATGAAAAAGCGCAAAGCTGTAAAGGTTGATTTAGTGGATAAAGTTTTTAGTGAGATTGCTCCTAAATACATTGATAGAAATGGTGGATACACAAGAATCACTAAATTAGGTGCCAGAAAAGGCGATGCGGCTCCTGAAGTTATTATAGAATTAATTTAAGTAGAAGTAGCTCAATTCCTTATGGGAAGCGGGCTATTTTTTTTGCATATAAAAAGGCAGATATATTTCAATCTACCTTTTTATTAAGTATTAGTTTGTGATTGTTAATTCAGTTTCAATATCAAATAAGTGAATTTTTTCTTTATCAAAACCAAGTCTAACAGTGCTGCCTGGTTCTGCCTTACAAGAAGGATCAACTCTACCAGTCATATTTATACCCTCACAAACCATATATAGGAAGGTTTCAGAACCCAATTGCTCGGTAACTTCGACTTGTGCTTTAACTTCTGAATATTTATCAATCTCATACTCAGCAACAGTATCCAAGTCTGCAGTATGCTCTGGTCTGATGCCTAACATTATAGTTTTTTCGATATATGGCTCAAGTTTAGCAACTTTGCTTTCTGGAAGAACTAATGAAGATTTTCCAAAAGTTAATACATAGTTGTCGCCGTCTTTACTAACAACTGTTTCGATAAAGTTCATTTGAGGAGATCCAATGAATCCAGCAACGAAAAGGTTGTTTGGCTTAGAATAAAGTATACCCGGAGTATCTACTTGTTTAATAATACCATCTTTCATAACGACGATGCGAGTACCTAATGTCATAGCCTCTACCTGGTCGTGTGTAACGTAAATAAAGGTGGTTTGAAGTTTTTGGTGAAGCTTAGAAATTTCAGTTCTCATCTGAACACGAAGCTTTGCATCTAGGTTTGACAAAGGTTCGTCCATAAGGAATACTTTTGGCTCACGAACAATTGCACGACCCATTGCAACCCTTTGTCTTTGTCCACCAGAAAGAGCTTTTGGCTTTCTGTCTAAGCATGCTTCGATATCAAGAATTCTAGCAGCCTCACGAACGCGTTTATCAATTTCGGCTTTTGGAGTTTTTCTAAGTTTAAGACCAAATGCCATATTATCATAAACAGTCATGTGAGGGTAAAGAGCATAGTTTTGGAAAACCATTGCAATATCTCTATCTTTAGGAGCGACATCGTTACATTGCTTGGTTCCAATGTATAATTCACCTTCTGAAATCTCTTCAAGGCCTGCAATCATACGAAGTGTAGTTGATTTTCCACATCCAGATGGGCCTACAAAAATAACAAACTCTTTATCTGCTATTTCGAGACTGAAATCCTTAACTGCTGTAAATCCATTTGGATATACTTTATAAATATTCTTTAAACTTAATCCTGCCATGTTTAAATTCCTCCCTAATTAATTTTTCATAGTGAAAGTATAGCACCTTTTTGGAATAAATGCTATTCGCTTTTTTTATGAAAAAAAATCAGTTTTTTTGGTAATTATAGATACACATCTAAAAAATACATGTCAATTAGACTTAGAAGGGAAGGCTGATATAAATGGACAACTATTTTTTTTAGATATACCTAAAAAGTAATGAACTTTTATTGGTATTTGTTTTTGATATTTTTTGATATTAAAATTTTAACGGTAGCAAAAACTAATAATTATTAGTATATAATAATAAACCTAAAGATACTGGTGGGCTGTTTTTTGTTTAGAATGTCCTAGGGATTGATAGTTAGTTTACAATATATAACTTCAAATAAAAAAACAGGAAGTTTTAGCATTCGCTTTGCTCGCGAAGGCTCCTTAACTAATCTATAAAACCATTCTAACCCTAATTGTCTAAAAATTTTGGGTGCTCTCTTTACTTTGCCTGCCATAACATCAAAGCTTCCACCAACGCCTATAGCCACTTTAATATTTTTAAGCCGTTTTCGATGCTTATTTATAAAGACTTCTTGCTTTGGTGAGCCAAGGCCGACAAGTAGAATGTTTGCCTCAGATGCGTTGATATCCCTAATAATAGATCGTTCATTTTCGGGTTGAAAATAGCCGTCACAATAACCAACTACATCCATATTAGGATATTTGCTCTTCATGTTGCGGGCCGCAGATTTGGCTACTCCTGCTTCGCCACCCAAAAAGTAAAATCTGTTATTGCCTTCTTTCATAAGATTTTGTACCAAGTCATAGCCCGCAACGCGCTCGCGTAAACCGTTCTTTGTTAAAATCTTGGATGCAATGACAACWCCTATCCCATCAGGAATTACCATATCGGCAGAATTTAGAATTGCTAATAGTTCTTTGTCTTGTTTTGCACGCATTATGATTTCTGGATTTGGAGTACATATTAAACGCAAGCGATTAGACTTTGTAAGAAATTGGTTGGCAGCAAAGACAGCTTGCTGCATTGTAATATTATCCACTAATACATTTAGTATATTGAGCTGTTTTCTCATAAGATCTCCTAACTGTTTAATAATAAATTTTTGATATAATGGATTGGCTTTTGAATATCTTCTATATCTATTTGCTTTTCTCGTTCTAAGTTGATGTTTTGTCTAATATAATCTATTTGCTCTTTAAGCTTGGCAAATGAAATTTCTTCTATTTGAATTTGATGCGCTATATGCATTTCATTCATTATATTTTCTACTTTGGGGTCATAAGATAAGGCTATTACAGGAGTTTGTACGACAATTGCCATAATAAGGCTATGAAGACGCATTCCTATTATAAAATCAAAATTCGCTGTATAGCTTAGCGTTTCGTTGATGGTTAGAGGATGCTCTATAACTTTGATATGGGTGTGCCCAACATGCTTCGCAACGTATTTGGCTATTTGCGTATCCTGGCTGGGTTGCATACAAATAAAATACACATGGTACTCTTGCTTAATTAGATAATTGACAGTTTGGATGATGGCATCTACTATTTGAGCCTGATTTTTCCAAGGCCTTATATATATACCAACTGTTTTTTTATATTGCAGCTCTTTCTTTATTTTCTTATTGAGAGAGGTATCCAATTTTAAGGCAAAAACTGGGTCGGGGGATATGTCTATTGCAGTATGCACACCCATATTTATAAGCAGCTGACGAGATTTTTGATCACGCACAAATATTTGATTGACTTTGTTGGCTACTTTCTTAATTAGATACCTATTTGTTTGATGATTTACAGGACCAATACCTTGTGAATAAAAAACTACTTTCCTTTTAAAAAGAAGGGCTATTTGAACTATCAACAGATAATATGGTATGGTCTTAGGGCTTGTTATATCTTGAAGAAGACTTCCGCCGCCACTAATTAGAAGATCACAGTTTTTTATGGCGCTAATAATAGAGTGGAGGCTAAATCGATTTACTGCTTGCACATTATATGCAATGGTGGTGGCTTGAGGGTTATTAGAAAGTACAACTATTTCGATATTTTTAATATTTGCTCGCAACATGTTTATTATAGCAAAAAGAATTGCCTCGTCACCCGTATTATCAAACCCATAATAACCGGATATTACTATTCGTATTTTTTTATCCATTGGTTCATCACCCTAAAAATTAATATTAAAATTATTCCTATCACAAGCCCTAAAAATATGCCAATAGTTGTTCTTACAAAAGAAACGATAAATGGTGTATGCAGATGCATAAATGTGTTAATGATAGATACTTGCCCTATCGTACCTACAACTACGCAGGGGTACTTAAGTCTCCTGTCATATAAACCCAATATAAGGAGAGGATGCCCTATCAAAAATTCTTTGGTACGCGGACGAACTCCAAATAAATCATTTAACCACTGCCTCAAAACTTGCTCTATATTTGTAATTTGAGAATTTCCAGTTCGTACTATAAAGATATATAAAATGAAAGCGCCAGCTGCAGCGCCAAGTAGCAGCAGCCACCACTTTTGTCGCGAAAATACTGCTGTGAGATCATCCCCTYTGGGAAACATTACGATGGCTACCAAAATGAGGGGTATAACATGAGCAGCTTTGACTCCACGAAATAAATTTATGCCAAGCCGAAAATTTGCAAACCCCAAGATAGAGCTTATGACAATAGCGCCGATTGTTGTGGTTGCCGTAATTTTTAAAAAACAGATCAACGCAGAATCCACTGGGTAGTAGGCAAATTTACAAATTGAAGCAACGGGAAAAACTATTGCAAGAATCAACGCAGCGGCTTGTAATGTATATAATAATAGATTATTTGTAATAAATATAGCATTTATACGCTTGGGAATTGTTGCGGACACAAAATATCCATCAGCTGTCGCAGAGCGAATAAAAAGTAGTATATCATTCCGGAGCGCTGCTATACCAAATTCGTCCAATGTGAAGATAAAAATTGTGTTGGTTCGTTCGGTTAATGCCAAAAGATATCGGTCTACCCTATCTGGAGTTGAAATATGCGGAACTGTTTCGTCGGTGTAAAGTCTGGCATATGCAAAGTCTTGGGGAGCCGCAGTAGTGAAAAATTCGACCAAACTTACTCCATATAATGCGGCCCAATCTTCTTTGATGCCCTCTTCAAAAAATACATAAGAAAAATCGCCGTTAACAGCAGGTTCATCTCGTACAATGGGAATTATATTTAAACCAAAGTCTGCAACATCGGTCAAATATTCAACTGCAACAGTAAGGGTTGTAACTCCTAATGCCCTAAATTCTGCGACAACAATATCGATAGGCTTCAGCTCAGCTTCAGAAATTGCAAGCACGTCTTCATAGCGAATGCCAACTGATACGTACTTATTGTTTATCTCATCTAACACTCTGATGGTAGTAAGCATGAAAACGATAAGTAGTAAGAAAAAAATAACGTATCGCTTCATATTATTCAAGAATATCGATTTCCACGATTTGTGAACTAATAATGTTAACCCATTTGGTATACCAGCCTATATGTCCTCCCAAATATAATTCTGTGCCGCAGCTGCCAATAAGAAGCATATCGCTTTCACGACCTTCGGTGCGGATTTTAATATACGCTTCGTATTTATCTGGTGCCGCTAATTTGTATTGAGTGCCGTCGTTTAGCACTTCTATATCTGTATAAGGCTTCGACCATACATCTATTATTGTTCCCATTTCGGTGCCACTAGATGTATACGCAACGCCGGCTTTCTTGAGTGCATTGACGGTATAGTCTCGAACATCGCGGATAACGACGGTATATTCGATGGTTTTTGGTGTATTTACTGCCTGTATATTATTTATAGAAAATATAGGAAAAAATCTGATGCCGACCCCAATGAAAAAAGCAATGATCATAATACAAACGAAAAGGTCTACAATATTATATTTAAGTTTCATTCAATAACCTCCATTTCTAAAATATGAGCTTTTGAATTGTATTCTTTTGCTTTAATAAATAGAGGAGAGCCTACTTTGAGATTGATATCGCCGATGCTAAAGTTGCGGTCGGTTTCAACGGCGTCTACTTCGATAGTAATGTAAGCATTGTATTTGCCAGAAATGCTATCGACCATTTTGTACGCTTCTAGATGCTTATCAAAGGTTCTGATTTGAGTAACTTCGAGATCTACATCGGTGATAGTGCCTGTATATACATTGTCGACGCTGAGAAAAACTGGTCCAGGCTTAATTTTATCGAGAACAAATAGGTCGTTGGCTGCTATTTCAGTTAGGAGCCGAAGCTTTACAGTATCGGGCGAAAAGTCGATTGGACCGCGGTTTAAAATCGTGATTCCAACAATGGCAACCACAACTAAGGCAGCAACTATAAAAAAATCTATTATATTAAATCTCTTCAATGTTATTCTCCTTTTTTTCATAAAAATTTTTGGTCTTTGCAACCATTTGATGCGCATGGTGRTTCTGGTTAAATCGGTTGATAGCGTTGGCACTCATTGCTGCATACAAATCGGCATCCGAAAGCAGATCTGCTATGCGGGCAACAAAGCCGTCCGCATCTGCTTGCTCAACGACAAACCCGTTTTCGGCATTTGCGATAAGCGAGGGATTGCCTCCAACATTTGATACTACTGCAGGAATTCCGATGCTCATAGCTTCTAGCAATGAGAGGCTCTTTGCTTCTGTTGTAGAAGTGTTCAATATGATATCGGTCGCATTTAATATGTCTGATACGTTTTCTACAAATCCTATTATTCGGATTGTGTCTTCATCGAGATTTTTTTGACGGATAAGCTCGCGTATGTTCTCCTCTTCGGGGCCCTCTCCTGCTATCAAAGCAATTATGTTCTTGTGTGACTCTTTAAGCTTCGCAACGATTTCAATAAATCTATCTATTCCTTTTTCAGACGATAGCCTAGATAAAAGCAAAATTACTGCCTGATTGGGGGCAATGCCAAAATGAGCTCTGGTCGCTGCCGCATCAGCGTATTTCTCGATAGGCAAAACGCCAGATTCGATGATTGCTATCTTGTTTTCTGCAATGCCCATTTTCATCAATACGGGCTTGGTTTCTGCAGTAACTCCAATCACCGCATCGCATAGAAAGTTGTTGAGCCAGCGTTTGAGCTTGTTTGGTGCGGAGGCCGCCGTTTCGACGTAGTGTCTGGTATATACGATCTTGCCTATGCCCACCAATTTTGCAGATACTCGAGCTGTGAAGTTTGCATGAGTATGGACAATATCAGGACGCAGTCGCTTGAGTAAACGTGCTATTTTGTAGATGTCTTTCGCTGCCCATGAGGCGTCTTTTGCTATATCTAATTCGATAACATTTGCTCCAGCTGCGGCTAACACTGCAGCCAATTTGCTTTGCGTGGGCAACAAAAAATATAAGTCTAAGCCTGCCGCATTGGCGTTATATAAGTTTAATAAATATCTGCCAGCTCCACCAATGTTGGTATCACTACATACGTGTAAAATTTTTATCACACTCACCTCTTTTACATAATGTACTACCTAGGGTTATGATTAACCAAAATAAAAAGACAATCCGGTAGTTATAGAACGGGTAGTCAAATAATCCTTGAACAAAGAATCCTACAATGCTACACATCAATGCTAAAGCAATAATGCCGGTTTCGCTGCGTTTGTATTTGTTGAAGCAAAGCGCTAGATGCTTTTCGATACGCCACATTGAAAATAAAAATAGCACCAATCCAATAACGCCGCCCTCTATAAAAATTTGAAAAAATGCGTTATGTGAGTGCTGTGCAGGAATATAATAATAGGTATAAAAAGGATATAAATACCCAAATGACGCAGAACCAAGCCCGGCTCCAGTTAAGAAAAAGTCTGAGCCCATGCGCAATGAAGAGAGCCAGATCTTGACGCGAATTGCGGTAGATGTATCTTCCATATTGCCGATGCTTAAAATTCGTTCGATAATAGAATCTGGCAAAATGAATGGCGCTAATAATATTGCAATGATTGCTAGCCCCCAAAGTTTTCCATTATAGAATGTAATAAATATAGCAATGGCTATAGCAAGGCCGATCCAGCATCCGCGAGAGAACGTTGCCCCCAAGCATATTGCCATGGAAGCAAGCGCGCAGGCATAGAAAAAGATTGCGTGAGGAGTTTTTCGAGTAAGCAATACTCCTGCTGTAATCATAAATGCGAGTATGAGATAGACTCCCAAAATGTTTGGATTATCAAGCGTCGAGTATGCGCGGTCTGTAATCGAAAACACAGAAGGATCGATCCAATTTTGGTTTATGCCCCACCCAAATACATATTGCAAAATTCCATAAATCGAAACCAAGGTTCCGGCAATCACAAAAAGTTTGACGCATCGAATTATAATTTCGCGGCTTGTTAGTAACTGTAGCCCAACTATATAAAATCCAATAAATAGCACATACACGGCAAAGATTGATAGGCTAGCTAGTCGCTGAAATGATAAGACAGCGCTGAAAAAATATACTATTAAAAGCCCCATCAGTATAAATCCGATGTCATCTAAAAACCACTTATGTTCTGTGTTTAAAAGATTTCGTATAAATGTTGAAACAATAACCAACACGGTCAAGCCCAATATCAACTTGGTGTCAAATATCGGCCCAGAAAGTACCAGTAAATATAAACCATAAACAGGATTTAAGAATACAAAACCTACAATCGTGAGCCCAGCTGCTACTGCAAATGCTGCAACAACTCCAGAAAACGCCAAAAGTGCAGAGCACATAAGCCCAAGTGCTACCCCATAAGTTGCAGCTAAAACTTTGTTTGCCTGATAATCGATACATACAATCTTAAAGTCGGCCATCTCAAATAATTTCGTAAATATAGCGCTCCCAGAAATGAGTTCGATCATATCTACCTTGGCTATTAAAAATATAATTGCTATCAAAAAAATAATCAATGCAGGTGCCGATACTCCAGCAGTGGCCAGCTCATAGACCGCAACGGTTAACATAAAGGCCCCGATCAAAGTTGAATTAATCCGCATCAGCATATACAAATAATTGCGAAAGTGCCGAAGTATAAAACTGTCACGTATATATTTTGCATCGAATTTTGTGGCAACAACATTAAGCTGCTGAAACGGCCAAAAGAATATTCGAAAAGTTAGGCTCTCTTGAAGCTGCAGCCGAAACGGATTCACAAATATCATATGATAGAAGATACTTTGCGCCCATAGCTTTGAAAACAATCGGCATATTTTATCCAGACACTGCGACATCCTACTGGAAGTGTATTGCTGAATCAAAAATTTATTGTCCATTTGATACTCCTTTCATTAATTCGGTTAAAATCTTTACTCTAAAAATCAATGCCAACGCAAAGTATTCGAGAGCACCTAAAATTGTGGGTACGAAAACTTTTGCGGCGGACCCAGTGAGCGATCGCTCGACATAATATACTGTGATGCCCATAATTAATCCTGCAGTAGCGATTTTGGCAAATTCTAGGTAGTCTGCTGCTGTAATTACCTTTGCAAAGAGTTGGTTCAGGTGATAAAAGTTGATTACAAATGTGGCGATTGCACCAGCTGCAATAGAAAATCCCAAGCCCATAATTCCAAAATATTTTGGCAATATAAAGCATAACGCAATGGTGAAAACTGCTCCTGTAATTCCTGCGAGCATAGCAACTCGTGCGCGATTCTTTGCGTAGAAAATCTTGTTGAGTGCCTCGTTATATGAGAATGCCAGCATGGCGAAYCCAATGCTAGTTAACGCTCTGCCCGTTTGCAAGCTGTCTGCTGAAGTAAAGTTGCCGCGCTCATATGCAAAGCTGACTATCGGAACTCCTAACACAATCAGGCCAATCATAATAGGAACGATGATAAATGTAATGCTTTTTAGTATGATGCGCACCAGGGATACAAATTCATCTGTAGCGGCTCGCGCAAGATATGGATAGCTCAAGTTGGAGATAACGTAGGCGAATATTCCAGAAATTACAACGTATAGGCGGTTGGCAAGTTCCATATAACTAACTGCATTTCCRCCATCGATATATGACGCCATTTTCATGTTGATCAAAGAAGAAACGGGGTATGCCCAAGAGCTGAYYAATATTGGCAATGCCAGCTTGACTGCTGCGCATATGTTTGTACTGGCAACTGCAAAGCGGATTTTGTATCGAAAGCCAAATTTATAAGCTGCTGGGATTTGAACCGCAACTTGCAATGCCCACGACACAAGCATCATTACTGCAAGCCCATATATATTGCGATTAAAACACAAGTATGCTATGACCGCGGCGTTTGATATCAAGCTTAAGATGGCAGTAATATAAAACTCTTGATTGCAATTTAAAATGCCCACCAATGTATATGCGACGCCCGTAAAAATGATCATGGGGAACATGATTTGTAACAAGTGTGTGGCAAGGTCGAGTGTGGCCTCTTCCGCACCAGAAAGTGTAAAGCTGATTATGGGGGCGGCAAATATCATTCCTGCGACAGTAACTGTTGCGGTAATCATTAGCACCAAGTTGGTGTAGTCGGTTGCAAAGTCGTTGGCTTCTGCTGCACCAGTTGTTGCAGTGATTTGAGTGTATATCGGAATAAATGCTGCACTGACGACGCTACCCAGAGTGATATCAAACAGTGTTAAGGGAATTTTGCTTGCCGCCAAAAAGGCAGTGAGCTCAAAGCTGGCACCATATATTGATGCCAAAAATATTTCACGAAGAAGGCCTAGTACTTTGGAGATGATGGTGATTGCGGCCATAAAGCTTGCCACTTTTAGCGTGTTTCGGTAAGTCAAAGTTGGGCCCAAACCTTATCGTAGAGTTTGATGTTGTCGAGGGTCATCTTTTGGATAGAGTAATTTTTGAGAACAATCGAGCGGTTGTATTCTCCGAGAACTATTTTGTCTGGTAGGTCGATCAAAGAGAGAATATCTTGTAAAAGAATTTGGGGGTTGCTCATAATTTCACCTCTGCACGTAAAGTTAGATTCCATTGCGGTCGTGAGCTTGGTGTGGTCAAAAATTCCGATGTAGCCTTCGTTGCCTGCAATAATGGTGGGGCATTTTGCGCACATGGCTTCTAGCGCTGCACGGCTGACCCCTACAAATATATCTGTGAGTGCTAAAAATTGGTTGACTTTGGTACTGGCCCCTGCCATAACGATGTAGTTTGTGCTCAGCTGTTTGTTGATATGATTTGCTCTGGTCTGAATATATTCAAAGTCCGCACCATCGCCAACAATGACAATCTGAGTGTTTGGTTGTTGCGCATATAAATCCGACGCTAAGTCTAGAAGTTGCTGCGCGACCAAGCTGCGTTCTCTATCTAGGCGACTGATATGGCCAATTATGGTTTTGGAAGTATCGATATGAAAAGTTTCTTCTATATTATGTGTATCTAAATCTTTTCTAAAAGTTTCTGGGTTGATACCATTAATAGTAACAAAAATATTCTGAGGATTAATTTTATAGTTGTCAATCAGGTATTGTTTCAAGTCTTGGCTAACAGCGATGCTGGCCTGGCCCCAATTAGAATTGAGCCTATATATTGGGCTGGTGCTGAAAGGGGCGTGGACGCTGGTAACAAAAGGAAATTTCATAGTCTTATGGAGCAAGCCAAGCGTAAATGCAGGAATGCGTGCGTGTGCGTGGACTATATCGATTTGTTCTTTTTCTATAACTTTTTTGAACAAAATATATGAGTCTAGTATGTTCTTTGGATTTTTGTCATGCAAAGGTAGCTTTATGTGCTGTATCCCACGTTTTTTTAACTCAGCAACATATACCCCGCCGTTTGATGCAACAATTGGAGTATACCCAAGCTGCCGTAGTCCGGTGGCAAGTTCGAGAACGTGGGTTTCCACGCCCCCAATGTCAAAACTCATTGTAGCAAGAAGAATTGTTTTGTAGTTTCGCAAAGTGTTCATCCCTTTTATATGAAGAATTATTACTTGTATTGTCTCTTGTATGATTACTATCTGTCAAGGGCTTATGTTTCTAAATGTGTAATAAATTCGATTTCCCTCAACTTTAAATTGCAAAAACGAAGCTTTGGCAAGGTCATCTTCAGAAATGTTTAGACCAATAGTATTTATATAGCGAACATTATCTATAATTTGGACTTCGTTTTTGTTGCGAGTGGTGGTAATAACAAATACGTTTTTGTCTAGAGATGCGAGATAATCGTGAAATGCGGTGCCCTCTTTTGTATTGGAAAAACCTGTAAGAGGATTATGTTCGGTAACAAGAATAATGTGGTTCTTAGAAGTATTATCTAGTACGTTCTTTATATTTGACCACCCGAGCGTATTGGTATCGATAATACTGTGGTTGCTAGTATCCAAATAGACCAATTGAACGTCTTTATATATGGTTTGCCAAAAGCCAAAATTGGTGCGATAGGCATTGAGAATATCGAGCGGGATGTTGTCTTTGGAAGCCATAATTACCTGTGCGCCATCTGCAGTGAGTGCTGAGGTGAGTGACTGCTGTAGATCTTCGGCGAGCATAAAGCTGTTGGTGTGAGTGGGGCCTATAATATTGATGTAATATTCACCAGTTTGGAGCCTAAAATTTTCTGTATATAACGGATCAAATGTGTGGTCGGTGGCTGTTCCAAAATTGCCAGAGATGTTATTGCCTCGGGTTGCGGTGAGGTTGTCGAAGTAGATAGTGTTGCTAGTTTTCTTTGCGGTGGTTGGTGCAGAAATATATAGAGAAGTAACTCTTGCAGGCAGATCTATCTCCGCAGGTAGGTCGACGCTCAGCTTGCGATATTGATCAAAGTCGAGCTCGTTTGCTAGTGTAAGGAAATATATTTTGCCGCTCTGATCCATTACCTCAATTTTTAATGTATCTGCAGAATTATTTCCTCGAACCATTAAATTTAGACGCATAGAATCGGTAGGCAATATGAGGGGGTCGGGAAATGTTACTATTGCAGTMGAGCGAGTTTTATTTGGCGAAAAGGTATAGTTTACCGCAACAGCGCGCTTGCCATGATTTGCAAACCACGTTGATGCTTTTACTGAGCCAGAAACTTGTGGTGTATCTCCAAACCATGTTGGAAGCGCATCTTCAAACGATTCGATAGACACTTCGGCGGCACCAATAACTATGCTTGCAGCAGCAGTCAGATCATGATAGCTTGCCTTAAGCACTGCAACTCCAGCTTTGGTTGATGAGATCGTATAGTTATTGATCTTGAGAAGCTCTGAAGGGTCGGACAGTTGTGCTGCAGCGATTTCGATTTGATCGCCCTCGTTGGTTGTGCCGATAATTTTAACTGTCTGTTTGGCACCAACATTCAAGTTTATGACAGCGGGCTCGATTTCTATGCCTACTAATTTTTCTGCAACATGAATTTTAACTTCAGATTCTACACCGTCTTTTGACGCTACAATAAATGCGTTGCCCGCAGTCTTGGGAACAATCGTATTGTTGTCTGTGATGTCGGCTTCGATACCTATAATCTCAATATTATAATCGYTGAGTTCGATAGGATTTGAAGATTGGTCGATTCCAGTGATTGCAAATGTTATGGGTTCGCCTACTGCAGTTATGGAGCGATCGATAGTTAGATGAATGTCGTCGAGTTTGTCGGGCTTATTGATAGAAAAGATGCCAAGGCCGTTCATAACTTTGCGTTGCGCACCATCAGATGGTAARTTTTGTACCGAGAGATCGAATTCTCCTCTGTCTCGCGCAACCATAGTAGTGGAGCCGCCACCATCTAAATACATCGCATCCTTGGCACCTAGATCCAACAAAATTTGGATGACCTCATCATGTGTGGCACCGGCAGAGTATTGGCGCCCATCGATGGTGATAAGTAATAATTCTCCAAACTTATCTGTTGTGGCAATGAGCGTGCGGGGATGGCGGACCTGTTTTCCCACGATGTTGGCAGCGCCCAAGTAAGGATGCCCATCTTGTAAAATTAGACCTCCGCCGCCGATGCCAAATATAAGTTCGTTGATTTCAGGAAGATTATGGAAGTTTGGCAAGCTTTTGTTGCTAAGAGCAGTATCAACGTGAACTGTTACTGGCATGCCGATAGGAAATTTGCGAAACATTTCTGATGCGAAGGAGTTGTCCATCACGACTGCAAAGCCATTTTTGGGTATGTCTACTGCCCCAGAAGTTTTGTGTAAAGCCACCACACCATTTTTGATAACCAGTGTGGCAGCGCGTGGAAACTTTGCAGTAATCTCGTTTGTAGTTGCAGTGTATTGATCATCCAAGACGACAGGAAGATTGAAGTATGTACCGATTTTATTGTAGCCATTTGCATAGGCAACTTCACCGTTTGAAGCATGGAGCGAAACAGTCGTATCGATATAATCCATCAGTATGTTTAAATTTTTATCAACAAAAACGCTTGCCATATTCATTTCTGGACCCACTTCTGCTAGCTCTGTTGAGTAAATTTGCTTGACAGCGCCATCGGCAATAGCGGCGCCAAAGCTAGGGACTGTGCTGGTGAGACTGAAAAAATCAGCATTCACAGCAGCAACAGCACCTGTATCGGTGGCCATTTTATATATTGTTTGTTTGGTATCGAAAACGCCCGCATCGATGGGTGCAACTTTAACATTAAAATTAGTTAAATCAACTTGCAATACATTAACATCAAGCCAACCAATATTTGTTACAAGGCTGGTTTGAGTGTGTAAAACCCCTTCKGTTATAATTTGTTCCTCTTTGATTTCGTGAAAAACATCGAGGGCATAGGCATCATTTGTAGCTAGAGTGGTTAATATAATCATTAATAGTATTGGTAATTTCATATCATCCTCATCCTATTCAACGTGTTCGAAAAATATGCTTTTGCTGAAATCTTCTATGGCGGCCATATCTGGAATAAAGTAYGAGATATGTCCTATATACTGCCCCTTTCCAGGTAATGTATAAAAATGGAGATTGTCTAAGCTAAAGTCTTTGAGATAYCCATAATATTGGAAAATTTCGGTAATTGATATATCTGTTTTAATGGAGCTAAATAAAATTTGAATTAGGTTAGGTATCTTAAGAATAATAGACGGGCTAAGTACTTTGTCAGCAAACGCTTCTAGAAATAGTTGCTGCATCTTAATTCTGTCGACATCACCACCAGGCATAGATCGATATCGAACAAACTGCTCGGCCTTGACACCGTCTAGTAACTGCGGGCCAGCTTTTAAATCGATATACAAAGCTTGAATGGGGTCGTAATAATACATATCAATCGGTACGTCAATATAAACACCACCAACCGCATCTACAATTTCGCGAAAGGCAGTTAATGAAACTATAACGTAGTTGTCTATTTGAATGCCGAGCAAGTTTTCGATGTAAGCTAATGCATAATTATCTATGTTGTCTATACCAGTATATGAAGACATTTCGTTGATTTTGGTAACGCTCATTGTGTAGCCATGTTGCTTGCGCATCGCAGTTTTTTGGGCTTGAGTCCACTCAACTCGGGTATCTCGCGGAATAGAAACAAGATTGATTTTGCCGGTTATGGAGTTRTAGTTGGCAACGATAATGACGTCTGTTCGATAGCCTTGGGCGTCTGTTCCAAGTAYAGCAACGGTTTTGTTTACTTCTTCTATATCGGTTGCAGCGACAGGTGTGCTGACTTGTGTAGATGCGACAGCGGTGGTGAGTGCCGCAGGATGATTAGAAGGATCTGAGGGATCTGTAGAATCGACATAGATATGTTTTTGATAGGCCCAAATGCTTCCACTAAAAATTAAGGCTAGAACAATTGAGGTGACAATAAAAGAGTTTATAAAAAAGTTAAAAAATCCTTTCGATGGTTTTTGCATAGATTACCCCTTTTTCTGTATTTTTTAATTTGCATTAATATTATGCCACTATCTTATTAAATGTTCAAAAATCCACTTAATTATACCATAAATAATATAAAAATCAATTAACCTCCCCTTGAACTAAACTACAATATTATCTAGTATATTAAATTAGATAGAAAATATTAGGAAGGACATCAATATGCTAAAAATTGGTTCACATGTTTCTATGTCTAATGGATTAATAGGAGCTGCAGAAGAAGCGTGGTCGTATGGAGCAAATACGTTTATGATTTATACAGGAGCACCGCAAAACACTAGGCGTTCTCCAATTGAGAAGCTGAAAATAAAAGAAGGTCAAGAATTTATGAAGGCCCATGGAATTAGCGATATAGTAGTTCACGCACCATATATTATTAATCTTGCTGCAGCCAAGGAAGACACTTATGCCTTCGCAAAAGAATTTTTGAAGCTAGAATTAGCTAGGACAAAGACACTAGGATCAGAATATCTGGTGATTCATCCGGGAGCATATACTTCCGCTACCTTAGACGAAGGGATAGATCGTATAGTTGCAGCAATAAATAGTGCGTTACAAGAAGATGGGCCCACGCTGTTGTTGGAAACGATGTCTGGAAAAGGAACAGAGATCGGAAAAAATTTCCACGAGATAAAGAGAATTATTGCAGGAGTTATAATTAAAAATAAGATTGGAGTCTGCTTCGATACATGCCATCTTCATGACAGCGGCTATGATATTGTAGAAGATTTCGACGGAGTTCTAAAAGAATTTGACGAATTGGTCGGAAAGGATTATATTAAGGTGGTGCATCTTAATGGCTCAATAAATGTGCGAGGAGCCAAAAAAGATAGGCACGCGAATTTGGGAGCGGATAGAACTAATCCACGAGGCGAAGATAAAATTGGGATCACTGCAATTAAAAAGATCGTTGCAAATCCAATATGCCAAAATATTCCGCTAATATTAGAAACTCCGTGGTTAGATAAAAATACTAATTTGTATAAGGAAGAGATTGAACTGTTGAGAGGGAACTAAAATGAAAAATAAGATTGTGCTTGTTACAGGTTCGTCGCGTGGGATCGGAAAGGCTATTGCGAATGCTTTTTTAAAGCAGGGGGATTATGTAATACTAAATTCGGGTAATAGCGAAGAAGAATTGATTCAAACTTATGAAGAGTTTATGTCACGGGGTTACCCATGCACTTATTATAAGGCTGATTTAGCTATATACAAAGAAGCTTTATCCTTGTTTGACTTCATAGTGGAAAAAACTGGATCATATCCAGATGTAGTAATCAATAATGCAGGCATAAGTTATTACAAACTTTTTACGGAAACCAAGCCAAATGAATGGACAAAGGTTATAAATACCAATCTAAATTCTGCATATCACTGTAGTTATCTAGCATTGCCATATATGATAAAAAACCATTCTGGAATCATCATCAATATTTCATCGATTTGGGGAAGCGTTGGTGCTTCATTAGAAGTTGCGTATTCTACGAGCAAAAGCGCTTTGCATGGGTTTACTAAGGCACTAGCAAAAGAGGTTGGGCCATCTAATATAAGAATCAATGCAATAGCCTGTGGGTGGATCGACACTGGAATGAATAATCTATTTGACAACGAAGATAGAGCGATATTTTTAAACGACGTACCGTTGATGCGAGCAGGAAGTGTAACGGATGTTGCCAAAGTTTGTTTGTTTCTGGCAAGCGATAATGCGAGTTATATTACGGGGCAAATCATTACACTCGATGGGGGGCTAACCTAAGAAATTGATGTAGCAGCTGTAGATGATACAGTTGCTGCGTTACAAAATAATGAGAGGGGTGAATGTAAAGTTGGTGGTTTACCTTTACATTTTTTTATGCTAAGATTAAGAAAAATTATATACAAGAAAAAGGACCCGAACATAAGATAGTAGTATGATGAAAAAGTAGAAAGGAAAAATTATAATGAAAAAAATTTTAATGTCTAAATTGATAGCAGCAACTGTTTTATTAAATATTTCGCAAATAGCAAGTGCTGTTGAGATTCCAAAACCAGAGGCATTTGAACTTCTTCCTGCTTTAGTACATGTATTTCCAGAACAGGCAGAAGAAGCAGAAGACAAAGAAATTGATCCCGATATAGAAGTAGAAAGCAATCTTATTGCAAAGCAACACTATTGGGGTGGAGAAGTTGGGCTTATAGAAACCTATGTCTACAATGAGTCTGATCAGTTAATACAAAAAATTGAAACAGAAGGAAATACGCAGTTAATAACAGAATACAACTATAATAAAAATGGTGACTTGGTACAAAAAGTTAGTTCTAATGGTGAAATAATAGATTATTTATACAATAAATGGGGAAATATGGTTCAGGAAATACGCCATCATGATATCTACGAAACAACAACAACGTATACTTATGAGTATGACGATTATAACAACCTAACAAAGAAGGCGTTTTTTAATACCCGAGACCAAATAGATGCGGATACCTATGTGTACAATGATCGGGGGCTGCTGAGCGCTGAATATATAGAGGGAAATAAATATCCTCGATGCAAATATTTTTATGATGAAAATGACAATTTGATAAAGATAGAGTATTATGTGGTAGAGAAAAAGTTGGCTACAAAAGAATTGTCA
>NZ_ABEQ01000027.3 GCF_000171335.1 Candidatus Epulonipiscium viviparus | reverse complement strand
CAGTCATTGCCTTTCTCTAGTCACGTGACGAATCTTTTATCCATAATATACCATTTGATTTTATGCTCTGTCAAGCCTCTATTCCAATTAATTTATTTAACTACATTGCCTACAATATTCAATACATCCCAAGTTCTAGCGAATGGTGGCGCATAACAAAAGTCCATCATTCCAAGATCGCTAGGAGTAAGCCCGGCATATATCGCAACTGCTAGTGCATTTACACGACCCACTACGCCAGATTTTCCAATGATTTGGCCGCCAAGTATAGCTTTGGTATCCTTATTATATATCAATTTTACATGTATATCAGATTGACCTGGATAGTAGCTAGTGTGATCTTTATCTGCAACCAATACCGCCGCATAATTAATTCCCAACTCCTTAGCTTCTCTCTCGTTAAGTCCTGTCTTTGCGATCTCCATGTCCAAAACTTTTAAGCAGCTAGAGCCTAGCGTTCCAGCGAATTCTACATCTTGACCTGCTAAGTTTTCTCCAATTACGCGACCTAATTTATTCGCACCAGTAGCAAGAGGTATATAAGCTTCTTCTTTTAACTTATGAGGAATCGTTGCACAGTCGCCTGCCGCATATACATCTGCAGCCGAAGTTTTGCCCTGCTTATCAACTATGATAGCACCATTTTTTGCCATTTTTATTCCTGAGTTAGCAAGAAACTGAGTTGCAGGCTTAACACCTGTCGCTATAACTACAATATCTGTATTAATTGTATCGTTTTCAGTAGTTCTCACACTTGCAATTCTCGCGCCCCTTGCCAGGATAGCTTCAACAGCGGTGTTTGTATGAATCTTAACACCTTTRCTTCTAAGCTCTCTTTCCAATATATCAGTAATTTCCTTGTCAAACGACTCTGTTAAAACTCGYTCCTCAAGTTGAAATACTTCAACATCTTTGCCCAAATGYTTCGCGGCATCTGCAACCTCTAGACCTATAAATCCTGCCCCTATTATAGTAACATGCTTTGCTTCTCGTATTTTTTTACGTAAAACTCTACCTTCTGATAAAGTTCTAAGCGTATAGGCATGCTCGATTAACGCAATCTTTGGCATAATCGTTGTAGCTCCCGTTGCGATCACCAACTTGTCATAGCTATCTTCAAAAACTTCTAATGTATATAGATTTTTTACTTGCAAAGTTTTCTTCGCTGTATTTACGCTTAAAACTTCGTGTCTTTCCTTAACATCAATTCCCGCTTCGCGATACTTTTGAGGAGTTCTCACTATCATTTCTTCTTCATTTTTAAAGAAATCTCCCACAAAATATGGCAATCCACAAGCCCCAAATGATACGTAGCTTGATTTTTCATATACTACAACTTCAGACTCTTTATCTAATCTTCTAAACTTAGCCGCCGCACTCATGCCGGCAGCAATTCCGCCAATTATAACTATTTTCATATTCAATTCTCCTTTTTAGGCCACTTCTTCAACAACTTTTTTTAAATCCATATTGTTATATGTTTCCATATTTATTTGACCCATAGTTTTATCTACAATAATAGCATTTACCATTGCACCAGAAACATTCAAAGCAGTTCTTGCCATGTCAATAAGAGGGTCAACAGCAATGATCGGGCTAACCATTGGGAATAAATGTCCCAAGCCTGTTCCAGAGAGCGCAACCGAGGCGGCCATGGTAGATGTACCAGGAATTCCCGCAATTCCAAATGATCCTAACGTCACAACAATAATACTCATCATGATAAAGTTTAGATCAAGAGCGATTCCATTTAGATTCGCTATATATACTAGCAACATAGCAGGGAAAATACCCGCGCACCCTTGCATGCCTGCAGTAGTTCCAAACCCTGCAACAAAACTGGCCGTTCCATCGTTAACGCCCATTTGCTTTGTGAGTGTTTCCACTGTCATAGGCAAACATCCTACGCTAGACCTAGATGTAAACGCTAAGATGATTACTGACAAACCTTTCTTTACAAACGCTTTTGGATTTATACCCATAATAGCCAATACTACCAACTGAATACCAAACATTATAGCGGCAGCTATGTAGAGCGCTATGATAAACATTCCAACTTCTAAAATACTTGCCAAACCTCTTTGAGCAATAGTTTTTGCCAGCAACGCTATAACCGCATAAGGCATCCATCTAATAACGGTCATCGCAATACTCATTATAATTTTGTGTAATGCATTTATTAAATCAAAAAACGGCTTTACAACATCCATATATTTTTTGGACATTCGCTTAGCCCCAAGCCCAAAGAACGCCGAAAAGATAACCAATGCGATTATATTTGTTTCCGCCATTGCTTCGATTGGATTTGCAGGTAATAAATCTAATAGCATATCCACAACATTTGTAACTGATCTCATTTTTGCAGTACCTTCTGCTACTGCGCCACCACCCAAACCAAAGGCAACTCCAACAACTAGCCCTAACACTACAGAAATAGCAACCATTATCGTTGTTACTATTAACGTTGTTCTTACTAATTTACCAAGCTGAATGCCTTCTTTCATATTGATGATTACATGAATGATAGAAACCACGATTAACGGAATAACTAACATTCTAATTAAGTCCATAAATCCATCGCCAAATAGGCTATACCATTTTGTAGTTTCTGCAACAAAAGTTACTTCCATTGGCGCATCACTAAAGCCTGACATTGCCTGAATGCCTATCCCAAGCAATAAACCTAGACCAGTGCTAATCAACATTCGTTTAGAAAAACTAATTTTTTTCTTTTGCAGTTGATTCATTACTACAAATAAAGCAATTAGCGCAACAATAAATATTAATGTCTGATATTGACTGATCATTAAAAATTGTGTAAAAAATGCTGAATTCATAAGCCCCTCCTTTTAAAAGAATTATATAGATTGACATGCTTTTTTATTATAATATAAAACATGCATAGTTGCAATATAATTATTAATAATATGTAACCAATATTATATTTTCATAAAAAGTGCGTTACAATCATATTGTTTAGATCTCAAATTTTAGCAATTCTCCCAAAAGTAACCAAATATAATTAGATCATCTTAGGAGAATCTTTGCGTACGCTATACATATTTATTAAACTTTAACTAATTTTCAACTGGTGAAATACCTCTTTCTGTTGCAAGCATTTCGCAAGCTAATTTAAGATGCGTTGAAACTGCCTCTGGTGCCGGCCCACCAAGCACGTTTCTGTCTAATACACAAGTTTTTATTGCAATGGCATCGTAGATATCGTTATCAAATATTTCTGATATTTTTTGATATTCTGACAGAGGCAACGTCTCCAATGTGTATCCGCTGTTTGTACAAATCAACACCAATTTTCCGATGATATGATGCGCATCTCTAAAAGCGACACCTTTCTTCACCAAATAATCTGCAGCATCTGTTGCGTTGGTAAAGCCGCCTGCCGCTGCGTCATACATCTGATCCTTRTTTACTGTGATGGTGCTTAGCATTTTTGTAAAAATAGGCAAAGCCATCTTAACAGTATCGAGACTATCAAACACGGCTTCCTTATCCTCTTGCATATCCTTATTATACGCCAACGGAAGCCCTTTTAATGTAGTTAGCAATGCGACAAGATTTCCATACACACGACCACTTTTGCCTCTTACTAACTCCGCAATATCAGGATTTTTCTTTTGTGGCATAATCGAGCTTCCTGTACTATAGGCATCATCCAACTCAATAAATTTAAACTCATGCGAATTAAAGATTATTAGCTCTTCGCTAAATCGACTCAGGTGCATTGCCATATTGGCACAGGCATACAAAAAGTCTAAGCAAAAATCTCTGTCCGATACACCGTCTAAACTGTTTTGACAAACTTCCTTAAAACCTAGCAACTGCGCGGTATAATTTCTATCTAATGGATACGTCGTAGTTGCTAATGCGCCAGATCCAAGCGGCATAGAGTCTGCCATCTCACGTGCAAATTCAAAGCGCTTATAATCTCGCTTAAACATTTCAAAATAAGCTAACAAATGATGCGCAAACGAAATCGGCTGAGCCCGTTGCAAATGCGTATACCCCGGCATAAACGTATCCTTATGCTGTTTTGCCATATCATAAATTGTTTGCAGCAGATCCAAAATCAGTTGCTTTATTTCCAGAATTTCGTCTTTTAGATACAACCTCATATCCACCGCCACTTGATCATTGCGACTGCGCCCAGTATGCAGCTTTTTGCCCACATCACCAATGCGCTCGGTTAGCAACGTCTCCAGTAGCATATGAATATCTTCGCTCTTTTGCGCAAGACTTACTTTTCCCATCTTTATGTCAAGTAGTAGCTTCTCCAGCCCTTGTTGTATTTGCTCACTCTCTTGAGGCGTAATGATCCCCTGCTTGCCCAGCATCTTCACATGAGCTATGCTCCCGGCGATATCTTGCTGATACATTCGATAATCAAACGATAGCGACGAATTAAAATGGTCGGTCATAGAATCCGTCGGCTTTGTAAACCTTCCATCCCATAGTTTCATCTATTTGCCCTCATTCTTTTGATGCATTAACGCACGTACTTTTGATGGCAACCCAAATAGCGTAATAAATCCATCGGCATCGTGATGATTATATAAGTCTCCGGTTGTAAAGCTTGCTAAATCTTCGCTATATAACGAATACTTAGATGCTGCACCCTGAGAAATAATATTTCCTTTATATAGTTTTAAAGTCACTTTTCCGGACACAAACCTTTGGGTGCTATCTACAAAAGCAGCGAGGGCGTCACGAAGCGGTGTAAACCATTTTCCATCATATATCAACCTTGAATATTCAAGCGCCACCTGCTGCTTATACTGATAAGTTTCACGATCTAGCGTTAGATGCTCTATCATCTCATGCGCATAATACAAAATCTTGCCTCCCGGAGTTTCATATACGCCTCTAGACTTCATGCCAACCACTCTATTTTCTACGATATCCTCGATTCCAATGCCATGCTTTCCGCCAAGTTTATTAAGCTCTTCTATAAGTTTGGCAGGAGACAAAGCTTGGTCGTTTAGATGCGTAGGCTCACCTTTTTCGAAGGTAATCGTAATCGTCTCTGCATTTTCTGGAGCTTTTTCAGGATAAGTTCCCAACTTTAAGAGGGTATCATAATTTGGCGCATTCTCAGGGTTTTCTAGATCCAATCCCTCATGTGAAATATGCCATAGATTTAGATCACGACTATAGCTTTCCTCTTTTTTCATGGGCACTGGCARATTTCTTTGTTGCAAATACTCGATTTCCTGATCGCGTGAAGTAATATCCCAAATTCGCCATGGAGCAATGATTTGTATATGCGGAGCCAGCGATTTTATAGCAAGTTCGAAGCGCACCTGATCATTTCCTTTGCCTGTACAACCATGACAGATAGCAACAGCATTTTCTTTGATRGCAATGTCAACTAACACTTTTGCTATTAGTGGTCGCGCGATAGATGTGCCTAGATAATAACGAGACTCATATATGGCTCCGGATTTTAGCATAGGAAAAATGTAATCTTTGGCAAATTCTTCCTTTACGTCTTCTATATACAACTTTGCGACACCCATTGCTTTTGCTCTGTCTTCAAGCCCARTAAGTTCTTTGTCCTGACCTACATTAATACATACGGCGATAACATCATAATCGTAGTTTTCTCGAAGCCACGGAACAATAACTGATGTGTCTAATCCACCCGAAAATGCTAATACAACTTTTTCTTTCATAAAAAAAACCTCCAGTTTATTCAAATTAAATTACCTGAATAAGTATAGGAGGTTTTGTTAAAATTTCAAGGCTTAATCGAGTTCTAATTTAATTACTACCGGAGAATCAGTTTTAATTTTTGGACCAATAACTGTTAGATGCTCATCRCACAATCTATACGAACATTCATCCTGRCCCAAAATCGAAACATTCTTGATAACAGCATTAAACTGGTTGCCTCTTTGTACTGCACCAAGAGTTTTGATCTGAACTATTCCATCTGCAGGCCATTTCATGGCAAAAATATACATATTCGTATCATTACACGTAAAACGGAAATCGGATGTTGTGTAGCCTTTATATTTCATGTCACTAAAATGTCCTTCTTCTGTTACGGTAGGTCCTTCACCAAACTTTCTCCAAGGATACGAACCATAAATAGCTTCCCCATTAACTGCAAGCCACTTTCCAACCTCTCGAAGGATATGCGCGTCTTCGTCTGGAATTGTTCCRTCTGCCTTAGGTCCAATATTAAGAAGCAATGAGCCGTTCTTTGCGACAACATCTACCAGAGTGGCAATGACTTCGCTAGGTGGTTTGTATTCATTGCCCACTGTATAACACCACGAATTTCGCGCAACAGACGTATCGTTTTGCCAAAAGTATGGCGAGATTCCGCTAAGCTGACCTCGTTCGATATCTTTTACAGCAGAAGTATGTGCAAAGGCATCGTTTTTATAGTTGATCGTAACTTCTTCTCCCCACTCATTTGCTCTGTTATAATAGTATGCAGCAAATTTCTTGAGATACGGCTTCATCGGCGCCACTTGTATCCACCAATCGAAATACATTATTTTCGGCTGATACTTATCTACTATTTCGCAACATCTAACCAGCCAGTCTTGCATGAATAGCTCATCCATATTCACCAAATTTACCGCACCGTGCGTACGAGTTTGTTCACCATCATCTAAGTCAAACAAATCTTTGTGGGAAGGCCAATACATATCGCCATACGGAAACTCAGTGGTAACAGGATTTTCTTCCATTTCGCGCATCCAGCCCATAAACCAGTAGTGCTCCATTCGATGCGACGACGCACACAAGGTCATATCCCGTTTCTCTACCGCACTCTTTAGCAAGCCAAGAGTATCCTTCATTGGTCCCTTCTTGCTGGCACACCAATCTGAAAGCTCRCTGTCATACATCTGAAATCCATCACAATGCTCGGCAACAGGCATTACAAACTTTGCTCCCGCTTGTTTAAATAACTCTGCCCATTCATCGGCATTAAATTTTTCGGCCTTAAACATTGGTACAAAATCACGATACTCAAAATCTTTACCATACACATCTCTATGGTGCGCATAGACGCCGCTGGCACCTCCAAAATTGCGATACATAAAATTCGGATACCATTCATTTTTAAACGCAGGAACAGCATAAACYCCCCAATGGATAAATATTCCAAATTTTGCATCTCTATACCAGTCTGGTACYTTGTGCTTTATCAGACTTCTCCAGTTATCCTTATGATCCCCAGCTGCAATAACCTTGTCGATTTCTAACAAGCGTTCTTTCAATTCTAATACATCCATAACACCCTCCTACAAAATATTACTTTGATATTCTATTTTTTAATATTTACCATACGTTTTTGCTGTCTCTACCATCACTTTTGCTTTATCRAAATTAAGGCACGCCGGATATTCGCATCCAGTAGCCAATACAAAGCCACCATCCTTGCCCAATATATCGATCATTTCTTTAGATTTTTCACAAACTTGCTCATCGGTTGCGGTCATAAGCCATCCCGGATCAATTGTACCCATCAGCACGACTTGGTCACCAAATTTCTCTTTTGTTTCTTCGTAAGATGAGCATCCAAAAGGAATGTGCAAAAATGAAATTAACGCTGGGTGCATTCGATTAATTTGCGCTTCGAAATAAGAACTCTGCCCGCAGTTATGCAACATCACTAAGCAGCCTCGGCTTCTAACGTATTCTGAAAGTTCTTGAATATACCCACCTTCAAACTCTTCCCACATAGCCTCGCTCATAATAGATGCAGAAGCATAAAGCGTGTCAAACATAATAGCATTTACGCCAACATCAATGAGTGCGCCACAAAATTCCTTGAGCGTTTTGGTGATCTCAATTAATGCGGGATGAATTTCTTCTGAATCGGTTATCAACTCTATAAACAAATCTTCTTGCCCACGCAACATACTCAGTATTCCGAGCGGACCAAAGACAAATCCTACAATTGGAACATCCTTGCCCTTCTTCTCAACCAAATACTTTGCCATCTCGATATGCTCACTCATTCTAGGAGTTTTGCGCGGATCCACAGCCTTAAGTGTTGCGTAATCTTCAACATCTTGGAGCAATCTATTATTATAATTTGGGCAAGCAGCCTTATCTTCAAAATACAGTATTTCTTGGCCAAAATCTGCCGCTTCTACAGATAAATCCACCAATGTACTAATGCAATCTAGATCTAGTTCTTCGGTAGTCTTTATAATAGCATCTGCACATTTTTTCCAATCTTTGGTCCACTCTTCATAATTAATTCCCAAGGCCTGTCGTGATACACTATTTATCAACGGATAAACTGGTACACGGTCTGCTCTTCTGTGTTCTAATGTTGCAACAATTCTTTCCATAGAGTTCATATTTATTATCTCCTTTTCAAATAGTTAATGCCTATATTATACCCAAAGCCTTGATAAGTTATTTCCAAAAACTTTTGGAAAATTTTAAAAATTTACGTATAAAAAACAAAAAATTGACTAATATTTATCATTAAGTATATATAAATAGGAGGCAATTATGAAAAAAATTTATCTCGCTGGAGGCTGCTTTTGGGGACTCGAAAAATTTCTAAACTTTATTGACGGTGTAACAGCAACTACCGTGGGATTCGCCAATGGTAACGTTGAATCTCCAACGTATAAAGAAGTTTGTACAGACGCGACTGGGTTTGTCGAAGCGGTAGAAGTAGAGTATGATCCAGATAAAATCGATCTCGACTTTTTGCTACAAACTTTCTTTGCYGCAATAGACCCAACCAGCCTTAATAAACAGGGCAACGACGAGGGAACGCAATATAGAACAGGGGTATACTATGTCGATCCAGCCGATGAGCCAGTCGTTGCAGCTGCCTTAGCAGAATTACAAGCCAAGTACGCTACCCCAGTGGTAGTCGAAAACTTGCCCCTACAAAATTATTATTTGGCAGAAGAATATCACCAAAAATATCTTGAAAAAAATCCYGGTGGACATTGCCATATAAGTCCGCAACTACTCGAGCTTGCAAAAAATGCTAAATTTGCTAAATGATAGAATGTAACGCATAATTCTCTAACCGATCAATTAGGGAATTATTTTTTTGATCGGTGACATAACAGTTTTAATACAACATAATGAATAGAGCAGAAAGGAACTTTTCTATGAACAAAAAATTTATAGCTTGGATTTTAGGCGGGTCTATAGTGACGGCCGCAGTGATATTGCTGTTGGTACCCAAAGAGCTGCCCAGTATGAAATTTATTCCGAACAAAAATTCGCTCAACAAGAAGAATCCGATAACGCCATTGCGTCCACAGAACGAAGAGGTAAGAGCCGTGTGGATTTCCAGTATTTGGGGATTAGATTTTCCGTATAATTCTATAAATCGAAATAACCCCGCAGCGCAACAAGCTGAGTTTATCTCATATTTAGATGAGCTTCAAGAAATTGGATTTAACACTGTTATGGTTCAGGTTCGCCCCAGCGCTGACGCATTATACAAATCTGCGATAAACCCATGGGCAGCAATACTTACGGGTACCCAAGGGCAAGATCCCGGATATGACCCGCTTGCGTTTATGATAGATCAGACACATAAGCGAGGTATGAAACTTCATGCCTGGATTAATCCGTATCGCGTCACTACCGCAGGCAAGGGGATAGACACTTTGGTCGCAACGCATCCCGCAAGATTAAATCCCGATATGTTAATCTCTCACAAAAATGCGTTATACTATAAYCCMGAACTCGATGCAGTAAAATCGCATATCGAAGAAACTGTAAAAGAAATTGTAACAAATTATTCTGTCGATGGCATTCACATGGACGATTACTTTTACCCCGCTTGGTATCCATTACCTGCAGGTGAAGATGGCAACGGCAAAACTGCAACTACCCGACGCAACCATGTAAACGATATGGTTAAACGCATTCACACTGCAATCAAACAGATCAAGCCGAATGTCGAGTTTGGAATCAGCCCCATCGGGATTTGGAAAGACTCTATTACAGATATTACAGGATCCGAAACCTCTGCAGGCTGGAATTCGTATTACGCCGTATATGCAGACACAAGAGCCTGGATCCAAAACGAATGGATTGATTATGTAGTTCCTCAAATTTATTGGGAAATAGACAATCCCGTCGCTAGCTACGAAGTGCTAGTTAAGTGGTGGGCTGAGGAGGTCAAAAATACCAATGTTGATTTGTATATTGGGCAAGGGATATACAAAGATGCCGTGGCGGAGGAGATCACCACCCAAATTCTTCTCAATGATCTATACCCAGAAATCAAAGGAAGCGTATTYTTTGCGATCAGCGATATCATTAGAAAAAATACTGGCAATGTACGAGGGCAACTAGAAGCGCTCTTTGGCACTGACGATCCCAATAAGCCTCTAAATTTGTTTATTGATACAGCAAAAATAGTGCCTTCTGCAGAACCATACTTGCTTAATGGCACCATGCTTGTACCTCTCCAAGACGTTGCCGGTGCGCTCAAGCTCTCCATAATATTTGATTCGGATACGCAACTRACAATTACGCAAGGAAAAACTAAAGCTCAGCTAGAAATCGGTAAAAATATAGCGTTCGTCAATGGAGTTTTACAGCAATTAGCCGCTCCGGTCGAGAAGGTTAACGATACCATAATGGTTCCCGTATATTTCTTGAGAGACTATTTACATGCAACTGTAACGTGGGCACCAAACACTCTCACTATTAGTCTAAACCACGACACACTCGCAAAGAAAACCGCTCCAATTTCTATCATAACTCAGTAAATCTTTATAGCAGCAGTGGCTTTTAAATCCTCCGCTGTTGCTACTATCAAATTGGCACACTTTTTGGTCTAGAGAATATCATTTAATATGTAGACTATTAAAAGGAGTGACTCACATATGAGATTGAACAAAAAAATCGCCGTACCCTTTGTTGCTGGTTCCATTCTTTCCACCGGAATAGCAGTATACTCTAATACTAAAGCCCCAGATACTGGAATTATTCCGCCCAGTCAAACTGTCGTCGCATCAACAGCAATCGAAACGCTAATGTTTATTATAGAAGAAATTAACATAATTTTAACTCAGCTCGAAGCTATTGATATAGAAACTGCCCACGCAGCCGTTGTTGGATATTTGAGCAATATTATTGAGCCATATGATGATATCGAAATTATTGTTACCGATATTGATTTTCAAAAAGCCTCTGCAGGAACTAAATATCATCCGACAGGTGCCGACGGGCAATATACCTATATTATCACGCTTATCGATGAGGAAACCGTTCTCACAACCAATCCTTGCGTTACACCAATTAGAGCTGCCGAATATATCGCATCGCCCGATGAGGAAATTTTAGCTTTGCTAGTAGCAGAATTTCAAAAATTGGACTTTGCCTTGGATGAGGTCACCGGTATCGCAGATGCCCTTGCACAAACCCAATTATTTGTACAGGAGTTTTTAACTGATACTGAGGGAATTTCTTTTACAGTAGAAATAGCCGATTACCTTGAAGCTGAATACGAAGCAGATTTGGATGGCTGGATTGATTTTGAAGTTGCATTTTTCTCTGGAGAAGAAGTTGCATCGGCTACTTTACATACTTTAATACCGGCTACTGTTGCGGCTTCAGCAGAAACCCAAGCAACTGCTGCTTATGCGCAACCAATATATATTGGCATTCCGTCTGGGGTTAAAAATTTTACACTAACTTTTAATTTGGAAAATGGCCAGTCTCAAGAAGTCGTTTTTATAATCAACGACTAATCACCGTTGGTAGTTGAGGGCACGCAATCGGCTTCTCGACTACCAAAATTATATACAAACAATATGGCATCAATTTATTTACAATGTACAAATTTATGTTTCAAAATATAAAAACYCAACGTTTGACTTGACATTACCAAAACATATTAATATAATGTTGATATAACATGAATATAAAGTAAACATAAAGTAAACATAAAGTTGAGAGGTTGTGATTAAGTGACCATAGATTTTTTACCCAAAAGTGTTTCTTATACATTAGAAGATGATACGCTACACTTAACTGGAACTTTAGGCAGCTGGCAAGAAATGATAGACTTATGCCACAAGGCCGCTAAACTTCCTGCAGTTAAAAATGTTCTAAGCCATATTAAAACTCCCGAAGATGTATGCAAAGAGTCTGTTGATACTGCTCCTTATATAGCAAAAGGCGTTGCCAAAAGTGTCGACGTGCTTATAATTGGTGCAGGTGTGACAGGCTGTGCTGCTGCTAGAGAACTCAGCAAATACGACATTTCTATTCTTGTTGTCGAGAAGGCTTCTGATATTTCCGAAGGCACCACCAAAGCCAACAACGGCATGATTCATTCGGGATACGACACTAAACCAAATAGCCTAAAAGCAAAGTTTGGAGTTAAGGGAAATGCGCTCTATAGCAAGTGGGCCGCAGAATTAGATTTCCATTTTAATCGCACCGGTTCGTTTGTTTGTGGCTTCAATTCCGATGATATGCAAGTAATAGAAGAGTTGTTTCAAAACGGCGTAACAAATGGCGTGCCAGGCATTGAAATTATTAGTGGCGAACGTGCTAGAGAAATTGAGCCAAATTTGAGTGACGAAATTATTGGAGCGCTTTGGACTCCCACTGCCGGTTACGTTGAGCCATATGAGGTGACCCTGGCTCTTGCCGAGAATGCTATCAAAAATAACGCACAGTTTTGGCTGAATACCGAGGTTTTTGACATCTTAACAGAAGATGATATTTTGTCTGCAGTTACAAATGAAGGGATTATCGAAGCTCGAGTGATAATCAATTGTGCCGGACTTTATGCAGATGAAGTTGCTCGAATGGCAGGAGACGAGTTTTATACCATTCACCCTAGACGCGGCACCATCGCTATTCTCGATAAGGAAAATAAAGGAAAATTGCATACATTTGCTGGAAAGGCTCCAAGCAATTACACCAAAGGTGGCGGCCCTCAAGAGACTCCCGAAGGAACACTTCTTTTAGGCCCTTCTGCAAAAGAAGTTCCCGATAAAGAAGATTTGGGTGTAGACAGCGATGACTTGTATTTTATATTGAACAAAGGTTTGGAACTTACCAAAAATATTTCTGCTGATACTTTGATCACATATTTTAGTGGCAACAGAGCTGCGACGTTTAGCGAAGATTTTATTGTTGAATCTTCCAAACGCATCAAGGGGTTTATTCATGTTGCTGGCATCCAGTCTCCAGGCTTGGCATCGGCACCGGCCATTGCAGAAGAAGTGGTAAATCTCACATTAGCACAGCTTGGCAATGTAGCTCTAAATCCAGACTATAATCCATACCACAAGTTTACAAAAGCTTTTCGAGAATGTTCGACCGAGGAGAGAGCTTCGTTAATTGCAGAAGACAGTGCGTATGGTCGAATTATTTGCAGATGCGAAAGCGTTACAGAAGCCGAAATAGTTAATGCTATACATGGCCTTGTTCCTGCCACTACTGTCGATGCCATAAAGCGCCGCACACGTGCCGGTATGGGCAGATGCCAAAGTGGATTCTGTGGTAGCAGAGTGTTAGAAATCTTGGCAAGAGAGCTAAACATTTCACCACTCGAAGTTACTTTAAAGGGTGGCGCATCCAAAATTTTGTTCGAAAAAACTAGAAGCTAGGCGGGAGGTTGCTATGAAAGAAGTAGAGTTAGTAATTATAGGAGGCGGGCCAGCTGGATTGGCTGCTGCTATTAAAGCTTATGAATTGGGACTTCGTGATATATTAATATTGGAACGCGACGTTGAGCTTGGCGGAATTTTACAGCAATGTATTCACGATGGATTTGGGTTGCATCGATTTGGGACGCAACTTAGCGGAAGTGCCTATGCGCAAAAATTTATTGATTTGGTTCATGAATATAATATTCCAGTCTATTGTAACACGATGGTACTCGAACTYACAGCAGATAAACAAATTGTTGCGGTRAGTTCAAATCACGGATTGATTCAGATTCAAGCAAAAGCTGTCGTTTTGGCCATGGGATGCCGCGAGAGAACCCGTCCACAAGTACGAATTTTGGGTACGCGTCCTGCAGGAGTTATGACCGCTGGTGCTGTTCAACGATATATAAATATGGAAGGCTACAAACCAGGTAGCAAGGCGGTAATCTTGGGTTCTGGAGATATCGGCCTGATTATGGCRAGRCGAATGACTCTGGAGGGCATAGAAGTTGAAGGAGTATATGAGGTTATGCCAAATCTTGGTGGACTTAGACGCAACAAAGCCCAGTGCTTAGATGATTATGAGATCCCCCTCCATCTTGCGACAACGGTCACTGCAGTTCATGGAAAATCACGAGTTGAAGGAGTCACTGTTGCAGCTGTTGACGAAACGCGTACTCCAATCACATCAACCGAGCGATATATACCTTGCGATCTGCTAGTATTATCTGTGGGGCTAATTCCCGAAAACGAATTGAGTCGCAATGCTGGAATAGCGCTCGATCCTATTACAAAAGGACCAATTGTAGATACTACGATGATGAGTTCTGCAGAAGGGATTTTCGTTGCGGGAAATGTCGGTGCTGTATTCGATTTAGTAGATTATGTATCGCTGACCGGTGAAGTGGCCGCCATGGGAGCTGTTAAATACTTACGTGGAGAGCGAGCTGTAATGCCGAGCTTTAAAATTATTGCAGGAGATAACGTATCATTTGTATTTCCGCAAAACTTGGTAGCTAGCGATGACCACGCAAAATTGTATTTACGGGTGCGAAAAACTATGAAGAAAGTTGATGTTCAAGTTGTGTGTGGCGACAAAATTATCGTTTCTAAACGTGAGAGATTTGCGACACCGCCCGAAATGATAGCAGTTGATTTGCCTCCAAACGCAATAGCATCTGGCGATTTAAAAGTAAATGTAGTATCTATATAAAACCCCCGAAAGGAGCATAATATGAAAGAATACATTTGTATAGTGTGCCCGCTAAGTTGCGACTTAACCTTAACCGATACTGCCGGCGAGCTATCTGTTGCAGGAAACACATGTAAACGCGGCGAAACCTATGCTAAAAACGAATACACTAATCCAGTACGAATGCTAACTACAACAGTTGCGATAAAAAACAGTACTCATCCGCTGTTGCCTGTCATTAGCAGTGCTGCGTTGCCAAAAAATCAGCTTCGAAAATGCCTAGACATTTTGTATAAACTAAAATTGACGGCACCTGTTAAGGAGGGCGATCTCATCGTCGCAAATATAGCAGATACAGGAGTTGATATCATCTCCGCAAAGACCGTATCCGTTTTATAGAAGGGGTTGAAAACTATGAAAAAGTATATTTTAGTGATTGACGAAGGCACCACCGGCACTCGCGCTTTAATTTTTGATAAACGTTTTGCAATCGTATCTCAAAGTTATATGGAATTTACTCAGTATACTCCTGCAGAAGACAAAGTTGAGCATGACGCGATGGAAATCTACGAAAAGACAATACAGGTGTGTAGACAGGCAATGGAAAGTGCCAGCATTCCTGCAGAGGAAATCGAGTCTATTGGCATCACCACCCAGCGTGCAACCTGCGTTGTTTGGAACAAGATTACCGGGCAACCGTTTTATAATGCTATAGTTTGGCAAGATGTTAGAACCACCGAAGAATGTCAAAAAATTAACGAAACGGAATGGGGTGAAAAAGCCAGAACTCACACCGGATGGACACTTGCACCTGTGTATACATCGATGATGATGAAATGGTATATCGAAAATGTTCCTGCAATTAGCGAAGCAATAGCTCGGGGCGATGCGTTAATGGGTACGATCGACACTTGGCTGATTTGGAATTTAACCGGTCGCCAAACGCATGCTATCAGCTACTCCAATGCTTCTGTAACCGGCAGCTACGACCTCATAAACGATGAATGGTATACCGAATTTTTAGATTATCTGGGCGTTCCCGTTTCTATATATCCAACAGTCGTAAACGATTCTGGAGATTATGGTTGCACATACCCAAATTTGTTTGGCATACCGATTCCTATAAACGGCGCCATTGCCGACCAGCATGCTGCTCTGTTTGCGCAAGGGTGTCGCAACGCGGGGAGCGCAAAAATTACAAATGGCACGGGGTCATTTCTCGATATCAATATTGGCAGCAAATTAATTTTTTCAAACGAAGGTTTAAACACCTTGATTGCATGGAAAATAGGCGATAAAATCACTTATGCCCTCGAGGGCTACGAATCAGTTACTGGTTCTGCAGTACAATGGCTACGAGACGGTATCGAAGTTATAGAAGACGCTGCCCAGAGCGAAACGATGGCCAACAGTGTGGAAAACTCCAATGGCGTAATCTTTGTTCCAGCATTATCCGGATTATCCGCTCCGTTTCACGACTCTTCGGCCCGCGGAACATTGTTTGGCATTACCCGAGGTACTACAACAGCGCATATTGTTCGCGCTACCCTAGAAGGCATCGTCTATCGTATGAAAGATATTTTGAACGCAATCGAACTCGAATCCAAAGTTAAACTTAATCAAATTCGCATCGACGGCGGCCTTTCAAAAAATAACTTCGTTGCCCAGAGAATGGCAGACATGCTAGATGTGGAAGTATTGCGCCCGGCCTCTGTTGAAGCAACAGCGCTTGGTGCTGCACAAATGGCAGGGTTATATACAGGATTTTGGACCGAAGCGGATTTGCAAAACGCGATGGCAGTGGACAAAATATTTGTACCCGACATGTCTTCTGCAGATAGAGAAGATAGATATAAAATTTGGACCGACCGCGTCCGCCGCTGCTTAAATATGATTCAACGCAACGAAGGCTAAGAGATAAGCCCATAGAAAGGATTGTTATAATGAGAAAAGAAAATGTGCGTCCGTTTTTGGACCAAATACGAAAAGATCTACCCGATGTAACMATATTAGAACGAATGGAGGATAGGCTAGTATATGCCCATGGATGCTATCCACTAGAATATAAGTGGTTGCTGCAAGGGCCGTACCCTTATCTTCCGTCTGCAATATTAATGCCTAATAATACTGCCGAGGTTGCAGCTATTGTGACGCTCTCTGAACAATTTGAAATCGGAATTATTCCTTTTGGAGGTGGCTCTGGAATTGTTGGCGGAAGTATCGCAGAAAACGAAGARGTTATGATTGATATAAAAAGGTTGCGTGACTTCAAAATTAACGAGATTAACGGAACGGCTCGCGGAGGTGCCGGACTGACCGGTGCCGAYTTTGAGAATTTGCTAAACGAGAGAGGCTTTACTTGTGGGCAATATCCGCAGTCTTTCCAAAGCGCGGTGCTCGGAGGAATGGTTTCTACTAGAGCAATAGGTACGTTTTCTACCAAATATGGAAAAATGGATGATATGATCCATGCGCTCGAAGTGGTTCTCCCTAATGGACATATATATACCAGCCACACAACTCCAAAAGCATCTACAGGCCCCGAACTCGATCAGCTGTTTTTGGGAGCTGAAGGCGTTTATGGCATCGTTACTGCGGCAGAATTAAAAATATATCCTGTTGCAGAAAAAAGATATTTCGAAGCCTTTACTTTTGCTGATACAGTTTCTGCGCTAACAGCGATTAGACTCTTTATCCAGAACAACGTCCGCCCGGCTGTTATTCGACTTTATGATGAAGAAGAAGCAATTCCGCGCATCGAAAAGTTTAATTACGARAAGGGATATGTGATTTTAATTGTAGGATATGAGGGGCTTGCAAAACAAGTGGATTTGGAAAGAGAATTGGTTGCTGAATATTGCTTGGCACATGGAGGAATTAGCAAGGGAACCGAAGCCGGAGAGCACTGGTTTCACTCTAGATTTTCCACCAAGAAGATGCTCGACCACGATGCTATGCGCGGAGGAACTGCAGATGCCATAGAGGTTGCGGCTCCTTGGGACTGCATCGTTAATGTATGGCGAGAGATGCGCAAGGCTCTAGAACCTCTTTGTACTGGTATCGACTGTCACTTCTCTCATGTTTATCACGCAGGTGCGAGTGTTTATGTTATTTTTCATGCCGAAACAGGTGGCGACGACTTTGAGGGTGCCAAGCGATATGAGCAATGCTTGGAAGTTGCCATTTCTACCAGTCTCAAATATGGAGGAAATGTTTCGCACCACCATGGAAGCGGCAAGGCGAAGGCTAAATATCTCGTTGGTGAACACGGCGAAACTGGTATCGAAGTTATGCAGGCGATTAAGGATGCCCTTGATCCCAAAGGATTAGTTAATAAAGGAGTGCTTGGATTATGAGAAACTTTAAATTAGAAAATTATACGCAAGAACTCAATCAGCAGGTTATTCACATGGATCAGGCTGTTTGTTACTCTCCTGAGTTTAGGGCAACTCGCATGATGCATCAGTATCCATCTCGTATGCTACAAATTGCACGAGCTATTTTTAAAGATGAGATGCCGCTTTCTGATTATGCTGGAGAAATCATATTTACCAGTATTTTATCTAGACAAGGCGAGCGATGGCAAAATTTTGGTGAGTGCCCAGAAAACTGTACCGACGTTACTATTTTGGCAAGGGCCATGCTACTCGAAAAGGGCTATAAATCTCCGGCAACAGCCGCGTTTACCGCAACTCCGCTGCCAACTTTTATACCTTGGGATCTCCCGGTAGATACAACTTCTGATACTGCAATCTTGCTAGATGCAAACACCGCTTCTGTCACTAGTGCAGCAGCCTCTTTTGCCAATTATTGTAATAAAACTGGATTGGCTTTTGCCAACAAAGCAGAGGCGGAGGCAATTGGATTTGATTATTTCGCATACGGACTTGTGGATCTCGGTACGATGCATCTTCAGGCGCTTGTTGATAAATATAATTCTTTGAATGTTGCAAAAGTTTTGGTACTCTCCGCACAGACGGCATATATGTTACGAACATTCGTTAAAAAAGTTGGCATCGAGCCTAATTTTGAAGTAGTATATTTGCCAGAGATAATAGATGCGATTGATCTTTCCGCCAGAACCTATGTATATGCAGGTAGCTTTAATACGCGTTACCTTATGAACTCGGAATTAATCAACAACTTAACACCTGCCGAAACAAACGTTCAGGTGCGAACCTCTCAAGAATTTATTCCACTACTCGAAGGCAATGCTCGAGCGAATAAAATTACCATGTGGCAAAAGCCAATTGCAGCAGAGTATACTTTGTATGGTACGGCACCAGCAATCGTTGAGGCAATCAAGGCTGACGCCATTCGCGATATAAAAGAGGCTAACGCCGCAGAAATTTTGGTATTTGAGCCCACTGCTTATGCTATTCTCAAAGATGCTTTTGCGGAATGCAAAGTAACCTACTATTTGGATGCTATATAATTAGATAGGCTATTGCGTTACAAAAGGAGTGATCGAAATGTTTTCTATTGCACGCAGACAAGAAATATTAGACGCACTAAAAACAAAAGGTTCGGTAAATATATTAGAGTTGGCATTACACTATGGAGTGGGCAAAGAAACTATTCGACGTGATCTCAAAGCTTTGGCACTGGATTTTAACATTTCAATTGTATATGGTGGAGCCTATTTAAAGTCGCATTCATCACCTATTGTTGAGGAAACTATTCTAAAAAAGCGAGAAGCTAATATCGAGGCAAAACTCGCTATTGCAAGAGTGGCAGCAGACCTTATACAACCTGGCGACGTTATAGCATTGAATTCTGGCTCCACTATGGAGTGCATATTACATTATTTGGAAGAAAAGGCTCCGCTTTCTATTGTGACAGCAAATATAAATATCGCTGCACGAGCCTCTGTGATAGCAGGAATGGAAGTGTATATTCCCGCCGGCAAAGTTAGAGGCAAATCCGGAATGGTTCTTACTCCTATTTCTCACGACTAYCTCAAAAATTTTAGTGTTGATAAATGCTTTTTTGGTGTTAGTGCAATCAACTTAGATCACCAAATAACTCACCCATCCATMGAGGAGGTTGAGAATAATCGCATCTTGCTCTCCATTGCCGAACAAGTTTTTATGGTTGCCGACCATAGTAAGTTTGACAAAAAATCGTTGTATAAGTTGGCTGATATTAAAGAAATGACCGCGATCGTCACAGACAAACCTCTGCCCGAAGAATATCAAGCCTACTGCAAAACTCATGACGTACAAATTTTTATACCGTAGCAATTAGGCCTCATTGATATTTTATATCTCAAGAGGCTTTTTTGCTGCTATCTAAGATGTAATTATATTGTACCCGCCATAGCTTAGCAATAATTCGCAAAACATAGCATTGGCCCAGGAAAACCACTCTCTGGTAAATTTTTTAGGATTGTTTACATCGAAACCTTCATGCATCATATTAGTTTCTCCATCTGTCGTGGCAAGAATGCTGAGAATCTTTTTCTTATACTCTCGAGATGGATTTGTCAACCCCTGAATTGCCAAGGATATATGCCAAATATAATTTATCGGAGTATGCGGACTACCAATGCCTTTGGCAGCAGAGCCCTTATAAAAATATGGATTCGCATCACTAAGAATCATCTTTCTCGTATTTTGATAGACTTCATCTTCATACGATCTATATCCTAAATAAGGAATCGATAGCAARCTCGGCACATTTGCATCATCCATTAGATTGTACTGACCATAGCCATCCACTTCATATGCATAAACTTTGCCAAAGGTGTGATGGTTAATTATTCCATATGTTTCTATGCCGTTTTTGATCTGCTCTGCCAATGAAAGGGCACGCGCACCCAGGGCATCGTTTGAAATTACTTCTGCTATCTCCGCGACGTAACCAAGGACCACGGCAGCGAACATGTTCGACGGAATGAGATAGCCATACTGACACGCATCATCGCTAGGTCTAAATCCCGACCAGGTGAGCCCTATATTTGGTTTCACAAGAGCTCCTTTGCCATCTCGCGAGAGAGTTTCGGTAAAATAACTGTTTCTACGAATAAATGAATAAGGTGAATTTTCTTCATGATTTTGTTCTACAACCCAAGTGTCCATAATAACATTTACAGTATCTACAAACATATTATCAAAATGCGAAGTTCGCCCGGTGTTTTTCCAAAGTAGATATGCCATCTGAATAGGAAAGCACAACGAATCGATCTCATACTTGCGCTCCCAAACCCAACCACTCATTTCAGTCTCATCTTGTGCATAGCAATTTCCGTTGTCACACTTATTAAAAGCATTGGCATATGGATCTAGCAAAATACATTTCATCTGACGTCTAATTAAACCCTCTATAGTATCTGCGATGCTCAGATCTTTTGCCGCCAAAATATAGTATGGTCGCAACTGACAAGCGGAGTCGCGCAGCCACATAGCAGGGATATCGCCCGTAATCACATAGGTTGTTCTATCAGGCAATAACGTTACAGTAGTACTTAGCGTATTGGTATAGCATTGTTTAAACATCTTAACCAACTTTGGCGCATTAGCAAAAGTTACTTCTATTTCATTTATCAAATCCACCATAGCTGGAGATAATAATTCATCCATAGAAATTCCACCTTTCATGTTTTTGGGCAAGTATAGCATGAGGAGTTGCTTATGTATAGGTAATTTATGCAATTTTACACATTACAGACCGATATATTACTAAAATTATACGAAACGTTTCAAAAACATTAGTTCATAACCCTTGATTTTCCTAGTTTTTATCAAAAAAATTAATTTAGATGTATTATATTCATCAAATTTGTCAATCATGTGTTTATATAAAATTGAACTATTTGCAGAAAGGAATGGTATTATGGCCATTACAATGAAAGATGTGGCTAGGGAAGCAGGAGTTGGTCTAGGCACTGTATCTAATTATTTATCGGGAAAGGCCAATGTATCAGAAGAGAAGAGGCAAGCAATCGATGTGGCTATCAAAGAACTAAATTACAAATTTAACAGCACGGCACAGGCTCTTAAGACAAAAAAGTTTATGTATATTGGAGTTTTAATTTCTGCATTCACCAATCATTTTATAATGAATTTACTGTCCCTATTAGAACGAGAATTGCAGACACAAGGATATCACATGATTGTTTTAGAACATAGCATTGATGAAGCTACGTTTACGCAACACATAACGCATTTGATCAATAGGGTAGACGGGCTAATAGCATTTACCAATCACTTGGACGTGTATACAATTATCAAGGAAAGCGCCTTGCCAACTGTAATATATTCACACACGCTATTAGACTATAAGTTTGATCACGTCATCCCCAATTTGAAGTTTGATCATGTAATGCCTGACTTGCTATCAATTTCGCGAACAGCTACAGCCGCGTTGCTTAAGAAAGGTCACAGAAAAATAGCTATGTTGGCTGGCTTTAAAAATATTGATATCAGCCCAGACATTATCGGCTATAAAGAAGCATATGAACAAGCAAATTTGCCATTTGACCAGTCGCTGGTATTTGCAGCCAATGCGCCAATGACAAATCCGCAGAAAATTAAGGTTTTGCTAGCAACACATCCTGATATTACTGCATTTGTGGCCCTTTCTTATAGGCAAACCATAACCATATGGACAGAATTATCCAAACTCAATCTTTTAGATAAAATATGCATTATAGGGCATGATTGCTCTGATATTAGTGGTCTTATGCATCCTCCTATGTGCTACACTTATGCCTCTTATTCTGAGACAACCCAAGAACTTGTTAACCTTCTTCTCTCACGCATTCGTAGTACTACTGAGTCGGCCAACTTAGTAATAATCAAAGAAAGAATTGCCAACGAAAAAAATATTCCACCTATACAATAGAATAATGCCCTCGAAAATTAATAGGTAGTAACTCTCTATAACTCTATTAATTTCACGAGCAACTTTTTATTTTCCATGTAGTCTTCTAAAATGAGGAATAGGTATCATCATGGTAAATTTAAATAGTACAAATGCCACTATCGCGGTTGTGATATATACTTGTATGCCAAAGATTTCGTTTACTACAGCACTCAGGTCACCAAAGCCTTGCCCTGCTAAAAATCCAATCATCTTATTTGACGCAACACAGGCTATTGCCAATGGGAATGTTACCCCTGCAAAACCAGGATGAAACTCAAAYGAGAAAAATTTTGGAATATTGATCAAAATATATACTAAAGTTCCTAGTAGCACAATGTACATAGTGTATATTAATATTGGCCATGGATTGGCAAAGACGTTAATTGCACTGACAATAAATAGGCTTGACGGTGCTGCTAGTATTGCTTTTGTCATAAACAACGGACCATCGGTTATTGGATACTTTATAAGACGCACTATCATTATTGGCAAAATTATAAATGCTGGGATAAATCCATAGCATACCACGATTTTGCCTACAAGTGGCTCGTTCATCGGCCCTCCAATAACTGTTGATACCATGATTCCRGCAAGGGTTACAAACCAACTAGGTACAAAAGTATTTATATCGAACTTTTTGATAACATTTTTGTAAACAAATAATACTAGGTGGACTGTATGTAATCCTAGCCCAATTGCCCATAAACTTTTGCCGAGAATGTTTGAATACGGAAACAGATAGCTACCAATGATCATCATAAGCATCGTGAAGCCTGCATATAGACTGGACGGCACCACTTGATTATACTCATTTTTGACGGTCGAAAAATGAAAGATAATTTTGCCTACATACCCAACTATTACAAATATTCCTGCAACCATGCAGATGTGTCTAATCCAAGTATATCCCATAATATTCCATACGTTTGACAGAGTTGCAACACCCACCATAGTAGGTAGCAATGGTACTGCAATGTTTTTTAATTGTTTCATAAAATCCTCCTATTATCCTGTTTTTGCTACAGCACCCTCCGCTGTAGCAAGTCATTTGAATACTGCGTTTTAATCTAACTTATATATAAATTCGAGATCTTTAGTTTGCTTAAAAAAGTCGGCATAATTGATTTTAAAAATTGGCTTCTTTACTTTACTTACATCGATTTTATTTGCAATCAGCTGGGTCAACACTCCTGAATAATCTAAATTGCCTTGGAGAATTGCACCTACAATTTTGCCATCTTTGTGTACAATCTTTTTGTAATTTCCCTTGCTATCTTCATCGATCAATACTTCACAATTTTCTATATTTGGAGTACCCAGTGACATCGTTGGAATATCCATAAAATTCATCGTTGATTTGCTGATGAAGAAGTGGTCTAACTCTTTGCACACGCCAAACATATTACTCGCTGCAATGATCCCTTCCTTAACTGCAACTGGCCAGATGGGGTGGAGCCCTGTTATATCTCCTGCCCCAAATATGTCTGGATGCGAAGTTTGTCCATATTTATCAATGACCAATCCAAATTTATCTACTTTTAAGCCGCTCCCAGCTAAGAATCCCACATTTGCGGCCGTGCCAGATGCAACCACCAATAAATCGCATGGCAAAATCTCGCCGTTGCTCAGCTGAATTTTTTTGATCTTATTTCTAGCATTTACTGTTAGACTGTCTATTTTTACATCATAAATTTGCTTAACACCCGCATCTGCAAATGCCTTCTCATATACTGAAGCTGCTCTGGCATCTAGTTGCATGGCAAGCAAGTGAGGTTTTAATTCCACCAACGTAATATTTTTCTTATTGATTTGTGGCAAAAATGCGGTTACTGCATCTATTCCCACAAGCCCGGCACCCATTATGACGATACTTTTTGCGCGCTTTGCTGCATCTATAATTGCGGCGCAATCTGATAAACTATGAAGCCCTATCGCATTGGTTGCCTCTTTTAAATGAGGAATATCGGGAAATCGTACATGCCCGCCAGCTGCAATGAGTAGCTTGTCAAACGAAAGGGTCTTATTAGATTTTGTTGCGATCACCTTAGCTTGAGCATCTAGCTTTATCACTTCTTCTCCCTTAAGCCATGTAATTTGATGCTCTTCTATAAATCGAGGTGCCACAAATCTTAGTTGTTCCAGACTTCTGTGTTTTGCAATATAATGGTGCAAAATACATCGTGAATAAATAGCGTCATCTTTGGATATAAGAACAATCTCTGCCTTTGGATCTAGTTCCCTCAAGCGTTTTGCACCATTAATTCCTGCTGCCGACGCGCCAATAACTACATATCTCATCCAAACACCTCCTGTAGCGTAATTGCTTGCATAGGACACTTTTCTACACACATTGGTCCATTTACACGATGTGTACACATATCACATTTCATTATTTTTTGATGCGTGATGTCATCACTTTTTAAAACTCCGTATGGACACGCCATAATACACATGTAGCAACTAGCGCAATGATCTTTTTCGTATTCCACAAATTTGGTTACATTATCTTTATGCATCGCGCCGGTCATGCAGGTATATACGCATTCGGGTTCTGTACAGTGTCTACAAAAAATCGGAGAGTATGTTTGATTGGTATCAATTACAACACGATTGCGCGCATCGAGGCTGTCGTGGCTTATAATACAAGCAGTAACGCAGGTTAAACATCCGATACATTTTGAACGGTCTATTTTAATTCTTCGCATTTTCGTTTCACTCCTTTCTATTCATTTCTATATCTTTGCAATAGCAATAGGCGTGGTCTTATATGAAGGTTCCTTTGAGAACGGATCATATAACGACGGCGTTAGCTTGTTGGTTTCTATATAATGAATTGGTGCGTATAGCTGATTAATTTTTACTGCGTCGCTGATCTTTGCCAAAAATTTAGCTGATTGGCCATTTATCGATGATACCAAAAATTTTTCATTATTAGCAATTCCGTATTTCGCTGCAAGATCTGGATGTATATATATATACGCCTCTTTGCTATACGAATCTTGTGCCAACGCAATCTCGCGCGAACGAACCTGTGTATGCCATTGTCCTACTGTATCTCTACCCGTATTTAACGTATACGGAAACTTTGCCGTGGTAGGAAGTGGATTATCTACAGGCTTGTCAAATATAAATCGCGCCTTTTTATTTGCAGTATAATATTGTCCATTTTCAAACAGTCTGCGTTCATCAGAACCTAGTACTGCTCCTTCTGGATAGGGCCATTGAATACCAGCAGAGCCCGCCAACGCCGCATAAGTAACACCCGTTATATCGCATGGCATGCCTGCAGAACATTGTTTCATGATTTCGAAGGCGTCCTTTGGCGTTTTCCAAAAGTCTAGCATTCTACCCATGCCCAACTCTCTACCTAGCTCGTAGAAAACTTCATAATCGGTTTTCTCATTCTCCGCTTTGTTAAGAACCGGAAGCATTACCGATAGACGTCTTTCCGTATTAATATATACTCCTGTTTTTTTGGTTCCCGGCACAACCGGAAGAAATACTCCTGCCTCTTTGGCTGTATCTGTATCATCATATAAATCTTGAACCACAAATAATTTGAGCTTCTTTATTGCTGCAGCAAACGTTTCGTTATTAGTCCAGGAATGACGCGGGTTAGTGGAGACAATCCATAGCGCCTTAATTTCTCCAGATGTAACTTTTTCCATGATTACATTGTATGGCAAAGTAGGCTTATCAATTAGCTGTTTATCCATGATATTTAATGCCTCGCAAACGGCTTTTCGACGAGCAGCGTCGTCATACTCTCCTCCCCCATACAATCCTGCAGTATTACTAAACGCGCGAGACCCCATCGCATTACATTGCCCAGTAATCGAGTTTGCGCCAGTTCCAGGCCGTCCTATATTTCCTGTCATAAGTGCCAGATTTATAATTGCTTGTGCGGTRCGAACCCCCTCGTAACTTTGGTTAACACCCATCGTCCACCAGAAGGATACATTCTTGCCATTCTGAATTAGCGATACCATATTCTCGATATCCGCAACAGCCAACCCAGTTTTCTCGGCCACCATCTCTATACTAAAATCTTTAACTATATCCTTAAATCCTTCAAAATTTTCTGTATGCTCTTCGATATATTTTTTGTCGATGGCATCTCTTTCGATTAACAAATTGGCTAATCCATAAAACAAATATATATCAGTTTTCGCATTTACCGCATAATGAAAATCCGCCTTCTCTGCAGTTTCCGAGCGTCTTGGATCAATCACCACCAGCTGCTTATGTGTATTGGTACGCAATCTATCCCACAAAATTGGGTGAGCAACAACCGGATTAGCACCTATCAAGAAGATTACATCCGATAACTCGATGTCATTTAGCGTATATGGAGGCGCATCAAAYCCAAAGCTTTGTTTATAAGCTACAACCGATGTTGCCATACACAATCTGGTATTTCCATCAACATTTCCTCGCAGAAAATTTCGAAACACGTGCGAACAAATTGCCATCTCCTCTAGCGGCAGTTGCCCCGTGCTAATAACTGCAATGCTGTCTCCTCCATATTCTTCCTTAATTCTCCATAACTTGTCTGTCAAGTATTTATAAGTTTCCTTCCATCCTTTTTCTTCCATTTGGCCATTTTCATTTCGAATCTTTGGTAGTGGAGACGGCTTAAAGACGTTATGTTGCTTTGCTATCATCAAGCCTTTTATACACGAAAACCCCTTATTTACCGGATAATCTTTGGTAGGCAAAACCTGAACAATCTTGTCACCCTCTACATGAAAATCTAAATTGCAAGCCAACGAACAAATATTGCAAGTTGATTGAGTTACTGTCATTAACAATCCTCCTTATATCTTTATTTATGCATCTTGCGAACACAATGACATGTCCTAATTCTATTATATGCCATATATCACACAATTATAAAACTCAAAAAGTTTTTTTACAGTATAAATTATTTTAATTTATCACGGTTAAAATAATAATAAAATCTACAAAGGAGAAATATTTATGTACAACAATTTGTCAAACTTAATTTTAATGGGAGGTCGCAACACGCGAATGAACGGCTTTAATAAGGGGTTTCTAACGGTAGATCAAACCACATTTGTAGATTCTATCGCCTCAAAATTGGCAGTAATTGCACCGGTCTATGTTTCTGTTAACTCATTGGCTACAAATTTAGCCTACAATTTGATAGAGGATGAATACAAAAATATCGGTCCAATTGGTGGCATATATAGCGGGCTCAAACAATTAGAAACGGAGTATGTTTTTGTCACCGCTTGCGATATGCCTCTTGTTAGTGCCCAAGTAGCGCAGCTGCTGTACGACGCAATTACGCCAGCAGCCCCAGCCGTTGTTTTTCAAGATAATTCTAGACGACTATATCCCCTGGGCGCTATTTATTCTAAGCGCTTACTTCCTGCAATAGAAAAACAAATTGCCGCCAAAAATTATCGCCTATATAGTCTATTTTCTGATGCAACAATAGTTGATTTACCCGATGCGCAAGTTGCTTCCCTCACCAATATCAACACTCCAGCAGACCTGCAAAAATTTATAGCATCACGCTAAACCTCCGCTACCTATTGTGCTTCACCACAATTTTTTACAGACCCTTTGAGGATTGCTATCCCATGAGGGAGCGTGGCGATGATGGCCATCAAATTTTCTCTGACAGCCTTTACACTGCCGGGTACATTAACAATAATTGTCAACCCTCTAATGCCCGCAACCGCTCGGCTTAACATCGCCTTTGGAGTAACTTGCAAACTCTCTGCTCTCATCGCCTCTGTAATTCCAGGAGCTTGGCGCTCAATCACTGCAAGCGTTGCTTCTGGCGTTACATCCCTAACCGAAAAACCAGTCCCCCCGGTTGTTATAATTAGATCCACCTTTGTTTCATCACACCATTTTTTTAACTGGGCACTAATTAACGCTATTTCATCTGCAACAACAACTTTGTCGACAACCTTAAATCCTTCATATTCTACAATTTCTCTAACGGCCTCACCACTCATATCTGCACGCTCATTTCTCGAGCAAGCATCGCTGGCTGTTAAAATCGCAACTGTGAGCGGCTTATATTCTACTATCTCATCGCCCACTGCAACTGTCCCGCTTTCAATAACTTTAGCAAACACTCCCTCGGTTGGCATAATGCATTCTCCCGTTTGATCAAAAATTTCACAACGGGTATGACATTCCTTGCCATACTGAGTGATTTCTAATATCGCATTATTAATTTTAAATAATGTCCCCACGCGATATTGCTTAAAGTCAATTCCCTCAGTTATAACGTTCTCGCCAAAGTCTCCTGCAGATATATTAATGCCCTTTCGTTTAAACTCTTCTATTTTAGCAACATCAAGTAGGCTAACTTGTCTATGCCAATCACCTGCATGTGCATCATTTTTGATTCCGTAGTCTTCTACAAATTCTACTTCTGCAACCGAAGTTTTTTTTGTTCCACGATTTTCGCTTATACATAAATTAACAATTTTGCCCATTTTAACCTCCTATTTGCACCATCATTTTAGATTCATTAGAAATACCTTCCAATAAATGATGTTTTATAGGTTTATTATATATAGTGTTGCGAATTTCTTCAAGTATCTCTATATCAGATAATGCAAATAATTTGTACACATCAAGTCCTTGGCCAAAATGTAGGCAAGGTTTTAGAAATCCATCTGCAGTTAATCTGATCCTATTACATTTGTCGCAAAAGCAATCACTCAACGCATTGATAAATCCGAGAGCAATTCCCAAGCTCTCTATCCAAAAGTATTTAGCCGGCCCATTGCCAATCTGCTTTTCGTATGCTACCAACTCTCCGTATTTCGATGCGATTACATCCTTCACCTGATCTGCTCCAACACCTTCAAAGATCGTTCCGCAACCTATGGGCATCAGCTCGATAAATCGAATCGCAACTCCCGCCTTGGCTGCAAATTCGATAAGGGGTACAATTTCAGAATCATTTGTACCTTTTATAAGGAGAGAATTAATTTTCGTTGGTACAACTTTTGCCGAAGCCTCCACAGCTTGCATTACCTTATTTACTGCCGCAACTCCTGTCAATGCCTCAAACGTTGCCCCGTCAATCGCATCCAAGCTCACATTTATTGCGGTCACCCCGGCCGCAATCAGCGTCGTTAACTTTTGCTCTAACAATAGCCCGTTGGTCGTTAGGGTCACTTCAACCATCCCTGCAGAACGCAATCGTTTGACAATATTTGCCAAATCTGATCTAATCAACGGCTCACCACCAGTCAATTTTACCTTAGTAATGCCCAGTGTGGCAAAGATGTTGGCTACACGTTCAATCTCATCTATAGTCAAATACTTGGCTTCAAATTTATCTGCCCCAACGCAATAAATACATTTTAAATTGCATCGATTCGTCACAGAAAGTCTCAAATAATTAATAACTCGTTGCTCTTTGTCTATCAGATCTATCACCTCGTTTTATATAAATTTTCTGATATATTTTAGTACAGCATTCACATCGTTGCGATCTATAATAGGTGTGTTCGCGGCGTTTGTGGCAACCGAAGCTGGAGCTGCAATTGCGATTACATTCGCTGTGCATATAGCTTTAGCATGATTGCTCACCACTTCGATTTTTGGCAAACTACTATGCTTCATTCCTTCTACAATGACCAAATCCATGTCCGCATAATATTTTAGCAAGTCTTCAAACGCTACCGTTTCATCGAGATTCCTCACGAGCATCAGCTTTGTTGCAGAATAAACCATAACAGCATCGGCGCCTGCCATCTTTATTTTATGACTGTCTGTTCCCGGATGGTCTGCGGCAAATTCGTGCCCATCATGCTTTATTACACCAACTTTATATCCCTCCGACGCAAGCGCTGCCACAATTTTTGCGATTAACGTTGTTTTGCCAGAATTTTTTACACCACTTATTGCAATAACATTAGGCTTTGTAGTTTCCACTTTTTCCACCCTGCTTTTCTACTAAAAATATATCTCCTATTTTCATAGCTTTATCAACAGCTTTGCACATATCGTAAATCGTCAGTAATGCAACACTGACCCCAGTTAACGCTTCCATCTCAACTCCCGTTTTACCCGATATTTTTACCGTGCACAAGGCTGTTATTGCTAACGCGGCAGCATCAAATTCAAAGTCGATCGCAACTTTTGATATTAACAGCGGATGACACATCGGTATCAGCTCCGCCGTCTTTTTGGTGGCCATTATCCCAGCAACTCGCGCAACATTCAATACGTCTCCTTTTTCAATACGATTTGTTGTTATCGCATCGTAAACAGCCGAGTTTGTATAGATTGTTCCTTGCGCGACAGCCACTCGATTCGTCTCTGTTTTTGCCGAAACATCAACCATAACGGCATTTCCCTTCTCATCAAAGTGTGTAAACATCGAATCTTCCTCCCAATTATATTATAGCAATATCACATTTACTCTATCTCCCGCTACCAACGATTTTGTTCCTTCCGCGATCTCGACCAACCCATTACAGACGCTCATCGTATATAGCGAACCGCCAGAATGATTATCGGGTAAGCAAGCTCGCCCATCTGCGTATATTGCTCTTACGAACCGTCTCTTTGTCGTCTTCTTGGGAAACGTATTGGCCATTATTGCCGTTGCAGTAGTTGTGTTTAGGCTCGGGTCATGTGCAGCATGTGCAATTACTGGGCGAACCAATAATTCGAAATTAACAAGACTGGCAAATGGGTTACCAGAGAGCCCTATAAGCAATACGTTCCTCAATTTTGCCGCCAACACGGGAGTKCCCGGCTGAATTTTGACTTTCCAGAACAATTGCGTGGCTCCCATTTTCTCAAATGCCGCGGGCATAATATCTCGCTCACCTACCGAAACTCCGCCAGTTGTTACGATAATATCAACGCTATCTGCTACTGCGACCAACGCCGCGGCAACTGCCTCTTCATCGTCTACAATATTTTCTAGAACCGTTACTTCGGCCCCCAAATCTTTTAACCTTGCTTCGATCATATACCTATTGCTATTATAAATTTGCCAGCAGCAA
>NZ_ABEQ01000028.3 GCF_000171335.1 Candidatus Epulonipiscium viviparus | reverse complement strand
CTATCTGCATTAATAGTTGCAAGCATAATTAGTGCATCTTGCACAACAATTTTTGCGATGGATGAGACTGTATTTATTCCTGTTACAGTCGGGATTACCGAAAAGCTTGATCTAAGCCCCGAGTTTTTGCCCATGTCTGATCCAGATAATATTAGACAATGGCAGTTGAGCGTAACGATGTCAGATGAATTTGAAGGTACAACGCTAGATTCAACAAAATGGTATAACTATCATCCGTTTTGGTCTGGAAGAGGCCCGTCGTCTTTTCATAAAGAAAATGTGAGGTTAGAAGATGGCAAATTAGTTCTTTCATCTACATATGAAACTAAACCGACAGAAACTATGTTAGAATTATCCAAAAAACATGGAGACGAATATCACACTTATGCTTCAGCGGCAGTAGTAAGTAAACATAAAGGTGGCTATGGTTATTATGAAGTTATGACTCGTACTGCACCTATTGGGATTTCGTCTTCGTTTTGGTTTAGAGACCCCAAAGTGGCAAAGCGTGAGATAGATGTTTATGAACAAGTGGGAAGGCCAGAAGATGGAAAAATTATCAAGGCTGACGGCTCTACTATTCACGGAAATACGCATCGTTTTGATCACGCCGATGGGAAAAATACTACCACGCCATTTGGTCTAGATACCGGAATTGATCTAACAGAAGATTATCATGTTTATGGACTCGAATGGGGCAAAGAAAAGATTCGATTTTATTTTAACGGACAATTGATCTATGAATTTGATAATACAGAAAAGCAAGAAATTTTTGAGCCGTTACATGTAATATTTGATATGGAAACTAGATTATTTGATATTAAAACTGATCCGCCTGCAGATAAATTTTATACTTACACAGCTGCAGATGGCGAAGAACGATACACCGGAGATTTTCATATAGAATACTTTAGAGCATGGCGTTCTGATATACCGCAAGATGCTTCTGATCATGAAATTGAAGTAGAAGACTATAAGCATCCTGTGAATAATTTTGTTGCGGAGTACGGTTCTCCCACAATTACTGAAACTAGCGTGGCTGTTGATCCAATTTGGGAAAGCATAAATCCTATATCATTCTTGCAGGCAAAACGCGGGGAAATAACGGAAGATACCGAGTTTGCTGGAGTTAAAGCTATGTGGGACGAAGATTATTTGTATATTTTATGTGAAGTTGTTGATTCTGAAATATATAAAAATCCAACAACAATTCACGAAAGCGACTGTACTGAGCTCTATATTAGTGCATATAAAGATACTACCGGACAATACGGTATAGACGATTTTTGGATCAAAATTTATCCAGATGGAACTACTCAAAATCATGAAAATATGCCAGAGGGAACTATTACCAACAGCTTTTTAACAGCAGCAGGATATACCACTCAGTATAAAATTCCACATAAGTTATATAATGGTCGAACGGGGGCCGCTATAGGTTTTGATATTCAGATTAATGATGCATCAGAGCAAGCTGGCGAGCGACATACCATTCTCGGTTGGAATGATACTATCAATCAAGCATACAAAAATCCAGATGTGTTTGGACAGCTAACTTTTGAAGACGCCAATGGCAACAACGAGCCGATTTCAAATATGCCTCTAATTTCGTTTGAAGATGGAGAAGATCCTGTCTGGTCGGTATCTGGAAACAAAAAAACTGCGTCTGAAATTGTATCATACACAGGAGTAAAAGCAATGTCGGTGACAATGGGCGAGCGTGCCACCGCAAAAGCAGATGTAACAACTCTAACATTGGCTCCAAAAAGCGGAGTGTGGAATATCGGAGGAAATGATCGCATCGTGTCGACGATAACAAATCCCACCGATGAAAGTATTCAAATTAGAATTAATGTAGCAGATGCGCTTGGAAATGAAAAGATGACGTACTTCACAGTAGCTGCAGGTGCGACAAAAGAATGCGTTGTAGGTCCAGAAAAGCTGGGTCGGCCGGGAGTGAATGCTTCTGCGTGGACTGGAGATGGGCACTCAGGAAATGGGGTTGATACTTCGCAAATCACAAAAATCAAGTATTATATGCCAGAAGAACTCGCAAATGTTATGAAAGGTGTAACTCAAGCAACGTTCGTTGTCGACGAAGTCTATGCTACTAGATAGCAAATATAAGGAGGATTTATTTTTATGAAAAAATTATCAGCGTTAGTTATAGCAGGAGTTATTGGAATTTCTACAACCAGTTTATTTGCAGCAGAGCCTCATCCAATCAAAACTATTAAAGCAGAATATGGCAGCCCGGTTATCGAAAAGACTGCCGTTGATCCATTGTGGGATAATGTATTGCCGGTTTCGTTTCTGCACGCAAAAAAGGGTGCGATTACAGAAGAAACAGAATTTCCATCAGTAAAAACTATGTGGGATGAGAATTATGTATATGTATTGGCGGAAATTGATGATTCTGAAGTGTACAAAAATCCAGATCCAAAAAAACTTCACGAAAGCGACTACCTCGAATTATATTTCAACCCGCTAAAAGATCGTGAAAACGATAAATATGATGACACTGAGTTTTGGCTAAAAATTCATGCAGATGGAACTTTTGAGCATCATGTAAATGCGCCAGAAGGCATAGTTGCTAAAGGATTTTTAGTGGAAGGTGGATACGTTGCTCAAGTGAAAGTACCTCATGAGCTATATACCGCATCRGCAAACGAAACCATCGGCTTCGACTTCCAAATAAGTGACGCTTCGGCGGCAACAGGAGTACGTGATACAATATTAGGTTGGAATGATACAGTTAATTCGGCTTGGAAAAATCCTTCGGTAGTTGGGGAGTTGAAATTTGATCCGCCTTCTGTTCCTACAACAATCCCGGCAGCAGCACCGATTCCAACAACAGCTCCATAAGCCATAGCACTTTAAATTACTGCCTTAAAAAACGGAGCTGGATACATTAATCTGGCTCCAATCGTTGCGCAAAATGCAGCGAATATACTGTTTAATTATTAGATACCAGGAGGAATTCATTTTATGAAGAAGAATTTATCAGCATTAGTTATCACAGGTTTAGTAGGTTTTTCTCTTTCTACAATAAGTGTTTCTGCAGCGCATCCAGTAAAAACTACCACTGCCGCTTTTGGAACTCCTATTATTGACGAACAAGCTGTCGATTCGATTTGGAACAGTGTCGAGCCAATCACTATGTTTCAAGCAAAACGCGGCGAAATTACAGAAGATACGGCTTTTCCTTCGGTTAAAACTATGTGGGACAATGAATATGTTTATATATTAGCAGAAGTGGAAGATTCAGAAATCTATAAAAATGAGGTAACTTTGCACGAAAGTGATTATACAGAGTTATACTTCAACCCTTTGAAAGACCGCGAAAATGATACATATGATGATTCGGAATTTTGGATTAAGATACATCCAGATGGAACTTTGGAAAGCCATGCAAATGCTCCAGAAGGAATTATTTCGACCGCATTTGTAACTGATACAGGATACGTAACTCAGGTTAAAATACCTCATGAGTTATACACCGCARAAGAAGGAGAAACTATCGGATTTGACCTTCAAATTGGCAACGCATCGGCAGCGACGGGGAAGCGCGATATTATTTTAGGATGGAACGACACGATTAATTCGGCATACAAAAATCCAGCTGTTGTAGGAGAATTAGTATTTGGCGAAGCGGTAAATCCTCTAATAGGCAAAACTTCTACACCGCTAGAACTATTTATTCCTGCTGTTAATCAAGAAGTGAAGGTAACAGAAAACGGTCACGTTGTAAAAACTATGAACGCGTTTTATGGCAGTCCCGAGATCACTGCAGATGCAACGGCGGTTGATCCAATCTGGAATAGCATTTCTGCAGCAACCGATTTTCACGCAAAAACTGGAGAGCTTATATCTCCTACTGCAATTAAGGCTATGTGGAACGAGGAATTTATTTATTTCTTAACAGAAGTGTCGGACCCAGAAATATTTAAGGCTAATAGCCCCGCAATACATGAGAGCGACAACACAGAGTTATATCTCGACCCAAATTTGAGCCGTGCCGCGTCGTATGATAATGATGACGTTTGGATTAAAATATTCCCAGATGGGTTTACGCAAGGGCACGCAAACATGCCAGAAGGCACTGTGACTAATTCTATAATTACAGAAACCGGATATATCACTCAGTATAAAATTCCATTTGCGGCGACAGCGGCACAGACAATTGGTTTCGATATTCAGATTAATGATGGCGACGAAGCAACAGGAAAGCGTCACAGTATTTTGGGATGGAATGATACCACTGGAGATACCTGGAAAACCTTGGAAACTGTTGGGGAATTATATTTCGCACCAGCCACTTCAAATCCTGTGCAACCAAGAGCGGCGGTTACTACATCTACCGCAACATTATCTTCTGGTGAAGAGCATCCAGTCAAAAACATCGAAGTTGCATATGGAACTCCCGCAAGCTTTGCAACTGCCGAAGCTCTCGATCCAGCTTGGGATAACGCATCGTCCATATTTGACTTTCATGCCAAAAAAGGTGAAATCACCCCTGATTCCGAACTCTCCAGTGTCGACCTCTTGTGGGACGAAGAATATTTGCATATCTTAGCCATTGTAGACGATACGGAAATTTTCAAAAACGAAGCAACTCTACACGAAAGCGATTATGTAGAATTGTACTTCAATCCACTCATAGATCGTTCAAATGGTAAATACGATAAAGAAGAGTTTTGGATCAAAATACATCCAGACGGAACTTTCGAGAGCCACGCAAATGCTCCAGAAGGTATCGAATCGAGCGCGGTAATTGTGGAGGGCGGATATATCGCAGAAGCAAAAATACCTCACACTTTATATACTGCAGAGCCCGGAGCGACAATTGGCTTCGATTTGCAAATAGGCGACGCTTCGGCGGCCACAATGATGCGCGAYACGATTATGGGTTGGAATGACACAATTAATTCGGCGTGGAAAAATCCTGATGTTGTCGGAACGTTAACATTCCTTGCAAAAGATGCGATTCCGCAAAATATAGCTGCACCTATTTCTGCTACCAAAAAAGAGCCAGAGGGCCCGGTCGTGATTCCTACTCCGGTGGTTACTGTATCTGATAGAAAAATTTCGTCTGGCCAGACAATTCCTGTAAAGCACACAACCGTGGTATATGGAACTCCAAAGTTTGATGCGAACACAACATCGATGGATCCTGTTTGGGATAAGGCAACGGAAATCACCGACCTTCGTGCTAAGCGTGGCGAAATCACAGAAGATACTGATATGTCGACAATCAAATTGATGTGGGATGAAAAATTTTTATACGTAATGGGTGTGATAACAGATTCTGAAATTTTTAGAAAAGATGARAGCCCTGGAGATGGCGACAACTTAGAGATGTTCTTCAATCCGCTAGTGGATCGCTCAAATGGTGCATATGACACGAATGAGTTCTGGATCAAAGTATATCCAAATGGCGATATCGAAAGCAATGCCAACATACCAGAGGGTGTCGTGGCGAGCGCGTATTTAACAAAAGATGGGTACGTAGTACAAACAAAAATCCCGCACACTGCATATGAGCCAAAAGCCGGAACCACCATCGGATTCGATTTCCAGGTAAATAATGGATCGGCAGATATTAATACGCGTCATACAATTTTGGGATGGAATGATACCTTGAATGCAGCGTATGCAAATCCAGATGTAGTYGGAGAATTGACACTGATGGGCAAGCGCGGTGAATTTGGCGACTATGTTCCAGCTGCTACTAAAGTGGAGTCGATTCCGGCAATTCCGCTAGAGCCAGCCATTATAATCGAGCCGCTTCCAGATCCTATCCCGGCAGTGGCAATGCCAGTAGTAAATTTTGATGCCTCCGAGGCTGTGGTCTGGAAAGTAAGCGGAACGCCTGAGACTTCGGCAAATGTTGTGGCAATTGAAGGAAATCGAGCTGTACAGGTTGCGATGGGTGCGCGTCAGGCAGATGGCATTGGAATGTCGACGTTAACGCTAGARCCRGAAGCGGATGCGTGGACGTTGGGTGAGAACAATACGATTGCCGCGACGATAATCAATCCGTCATCTGATGTKGCGGTGCAAGTAAGAATGAAARTTACAGATCACTTTGGYAATGAAAAGATGAACTATTTTACAGTTGAGCCTGCAACAATAAAGGTTGTAAACGCCGTATTGGGAGAGGCTGGAGTRGCAGAGTCAGATTGGAGCGGCCTCGATGGGCACGCAGGAAAAGGCGTAGATAAAACTCAAATCACAAAGATCGAATTCTATATTCCAGAAGATATGCTAGATGTAATGCCTGGAGTGAAGTCCGCAGCATTTATCATCGATTCGGTTCGAGGAGAATAATTTTATATATCCCGCGTTGGCGAGTGAACGGTGCGGGGTATTTTACTTAATAATAAAAATTTTGAGGAGGCATTATTTATGAAGAAAATTTCAACATTAGTGATAGCGGGAGTTATAGGATTATCTGCAGCCGGAGCTGCCATCGTTGCGACAGAAGTTGCGGAAGTGGCGACAGTTCCAAAAGTAACAGATGAGCCAATACCAGTTGAGATCTCAGAGCCAGTAGTAGCATTTGAAGAAGCTTTTGAACCTGCAGCAGATGCTAAAGCTGAGCCAGAAAAACTAATATTGGATATGGAAGTATTTGAAGAAATTCCTGTATCAACCGATGCGTCAACAGCCGATGTGCCTGCAACAACAATTGTGGTAGATACGCCGCCACCAGCTGGTCCGATTGAGTATGATCCGATTCCGCTAAAGGTTGARACTCTTGCTGATGGTACGCAACATCCGGTGAAAACTATGAGAGCGATTTACGGAAGCCCGAATATTTCGATAATGGATCCGATATGGGATTTAGCACCGGCAGTAGTTGACTTTAGTGCAAAGCGAGGAAAGATGCAAGCAGATAAAGAGTATGCTTCAGTCAAGGCTATGTGGGACGATGCGTTTTTATATGTATTGGTAGAAAACGTGGATGAAGAAATTTACAGAAATCCAGCATCTGCAGATGAAAGYGATAATACTGAATTATATTTAAATCCTAACAAAAATCGTTCTAGCTCRACATACGATGAAGATGATTTCTGGATTAAAATTTTCCCAGACGGGCAAGTGTTAAATCACAAAAAYACGCCTGCTGGTGTGGAGACAAATGTCTTTGCAACAGAGGTTGGATACACTACTATATACAAAATTCCGCATACGCATGATGTTGTAGCGAATGAAACCATCGGATTTGATATACAGATAAACGACGGCGATGTAGCAACAGGAAAGCGTCACACAATTTTAGGCTGGAATGATAAGATCAACTTGGCGTATATGCATCTTGATATGGTTGGAGAATTGTTACTAGTTTCCCCAGCTGCGATGCCAGAAGTTCCAGCAACTCCAAATGTGCCTGCAACTCCAAATGTGCCTGCAACTCCAAATGTGCCTGCAACTCCAGATGTGCCAGCAACTCCAGATGTGCCAGCAACTCCAGATGTGCCTGCAACTCCAGATGTACCAGCAACTCCAGATGTGCCTGCAACTCCAGATGTGCCAGCAACTCCAGATGTGCCAGCTGCCGATGTGCCTGCAACTCCAGAAGTTCCAGCAACTCCAGATGTACCAGCAACTCCAGATGTGCCAGCCGCCGATGTGCCTGCCGCCGATGTGCCAGCAACTCCAGATGTACCAGCAACTCCAAATGTGCCAGCAACTCCAGATGTGCCAGCCGCCGATGTGCCTGCAACAACAATTGTGGTAGATACGCCGCCACCAGCTGGTCCGATTGAGTATGATCCGATTCCGCTAAAGGTTGAGACTCTTGCTGATGGTACGCAACATCCGGTGAAAACTATGAGAGCGATTTACGGAAGCCCGAATATTTCGATAATGGATCCGATATGGGATTCAGCACCGGCAGTAGTTGACTTTAGTGCAAAGCGCGGAGAGATGCAAGCAGATAAAGAGTATGCTTCAGTCAAGGCTATGTGGGACGATGCGTTTTTATATGTATTGGTAGAAAACGTGGATGAAGAAATTTACAGAAATCCAGCATCTGCAGATGAAAGCGATAATACTGAATTATATTTAAATCCTAACAAAAATCGTTCTAGCTCAACATACGATGAAGATGATTTCTGGATTAAAATTTTCCCAGACGGGCAAGTGTTAAATCACAAAAACACGCCTGCTGGTGTGGAGACAAATGTCTTTGCAACAGAGGTTGGATACACTACTATATACAAAATTCCGCATACGCATGATGTTGTAGCGAATGAAACCATCGGATTTGATATACAGATAAACGACGGCGATGTAGCAACAGGAAAGCGTCACACAATTTTAGGCTGGAATGATAAGATCAACTTGGCGTATATGCATCTTGATATGGTCGGAGAATTGTTACTAGTTTCCCCAGCTGCGATGCCAGAAGTTCCAGCAACTCCAAATGTGCCTGCAACTCCAGATGTGCCAGCAACTCCAAATGTGCCAGCGCCAGCGGTCGATGCACCTCTAGCCGATGCTATGCCATTAATCTCATTTGAAAAAGATGAGGCAAAAGTGTGGAGGGTAACAGGAAATCCTGCAACTACAGCGAAAATCGATTCGGGCGAAGGCGCTGTGGATGGCGAGAGAGCTATCACGGTAAATATGCTTCAGCGCGCTACTGGCAAAGTTGGATTATCTACGCTTAGATTGGCCCCAGCAGAGGGAACTTGGCAGATGGGTAGCAATAATCAAATTCTAGCTTCGATTACTAACCCGAACGACTTTGCTATTCAGATAAGATTGAATGTGATTGATGTTAATGACGATGAGATAGCAGTAGACTATACGATGGTTGCTAATTCGACCGAAGAGTTGGCAATATCTGGTGTAGCTAATGTAGAGGTGGCGGAGATTAAGGTGTTTATTCCGGAATATCTAGCTGGTGCGATGCCTGGAATTAAAAGTGCCTCATTCATTGTTGATAAAATATGGGCAACGAAATAATTATATAATGGGAGAGCGATTGCGGAAGTGGCAGTCGCTTTTTTTGTAGCATAAATTTTGGTTTTTTTGCTATTTTGCCTAGCGACATTTGAGAGTGCATGTTATAATGCGAAACAAGATCCGATAATCGATCTAAAAATATTTAGGGACTAAAAATATTTAGGGAGGTTCTAATGAAGAAAAGCGCAGCTACAATTAGAGCAGAAGAACGCAATTACTATCAAGGGCCGGAATGGTTTTGTACGTTCCCAACTAATCCTATTAAAGGTTTGGAGAGAGAGGAAGGCATTCATAGGCGCGACCCTAGCAGTGTGATTAAGGTTGATGATACGTACTATGTTTATTACACGAAGTCGTATGGACCGCACGTGGGATTTAGTAGCGGAGATTTGAGTGCGAAGGTATTTCCATGGGATTACGCCGAAATTTGGGTAGCCACATCAAAGGACGGATGGACTTGGGAAGAGCAAAACGTTGCGTTAAAGCGCGGTGAGCCAGGCCGATTTGATGATAGAAGCGTCTTTACAGCAGAGATCTTGAAGTATGATGGAAAATATTACCTAGTGTACCAAACTGTTCAGGACCCATACGTTAATAGAAGTTTTGAGAATATTGCAATAGCAGTAAGTGACAGCCCGCTGGGGCCGTTTGTAGGATCCGATGAACCGATTTTAACGCCAACAATGGATGGTGAATGGGATGGGGACGAAGACAATAGATTTTTGGTAAAGAAGAAAGGGAGCTTTGACAGCCACAAAGTTCATGATCCGCTTTTATTTCATTATAGAGACAAGTTTTACCTGTACTATAAGGGCGAAAGAATGGGCGAAGAGATGTATATGGGTGGACGTGAAACCATGTGGGGGCTCGCAATTGCAGATAAAATTGAGGGGCCGTATGTCAAGAGCGAATATAACCCGGTAACCAACTCGGGGCATGAAACTTGCTTATGGCAATATGACGGAGGCATGGCTGCGTTTTTGAGAACAGATGGCGTTGAAAAAAATACCATTCAGTTTGCACCAGACGGAATCAATTTCGAGATAAAGTCGGTTATTCCTAGTGGCCCTATTGCACCTGGACCGTATAGACCGGACGAACCAACGACGTATCCGCTAGAAGGAATGAAGTGGGGGCTCTCTCAMAAGCTAGATGGCTGGGGTCAMCTAGTGCGCTTTGATTTAAGTACGCATCAAGCCGATATTTATAAGCGCAAAAGTAAGTTTAATTAGGCTATTTTGCTTGGTAGCAATGCATTCTGCTTRTGCAGGATTTTGGCTATTGTTGCCAGGTTTTACATAATTTGGAACGAAGTATAAATATGAAGATATTATAAAATTTTAATGCAGTTCAATAAAAATGTCTTTTTCTATTAATTTATTGGTATTTTATGACGATATTATTTTTGATTAAATAAATTTTCGAAAAAGGAGACTGATAAATATGAGTACAATAAGTTCTTCGGGGCTATCATTTTCGGGGTTAGCATCAGGGATGGATACAGATGCGATGGTTAAAGCAATGATATCGGGTTATGAGACGAAATATAATAATGAACAAAAAGAGCAGCTGATGCTGGATCTGAAATTAGAAAAATATAGAGAAGTGAATACAAAAGTGGTTGATTTTTATGACGACTATCTAAGAAAAATGAGATTAGAATCGACGTTTAACTCGAGYACGACATCGAGCTCAAATCCAGATGCGGTAGAGGTAACGGGAGGCGGAAAAACTGGGGATCAAATTACGATTACGCAGTTAGCAAAACCTATTAATGTAACAACGAATAAAGTTAATAGCGATATTAAAAGCGGAGATACCAAACTAAGCGAATTGGGGTTTAGTGTATTAGATGGAATCAAATTTACTGAYAAAGATGGTAATGAGACCATAATTGGATTAAGGGAATTAGATGGTAAAGGTATGATAGAATCGAATAAAAACGGCGTCATATCTGTTGAGACGGTAGATGATCTAATAGATGCATTTGCAGATMAAGATATTAGCATTGGATTTGATGAAGAAACTGGAAAATTTGATTTAACTAGTTTTAACGATCACAATGGAAATGCYAGCTATACAATTTCTGCTGTAAAAATGCAAGAGAAGGAGSYTCAAGATCCAACATTGGATAGTACTCAATATGAATATGTTGATATCGAGGATAATAYAGGTACAACGCATGTTGACGAAGCAGAAGAGGCGACGAATGAGCTACTAGGCAAATTAGGACTAGCTGGAAAGACCACTTGGGAGGTTGACGAAAGATCGCTAGCCAAGCATGCTAAAATTTCAAAAGATTTGCATGGACACACTCTAGAGATAAATGGCAATTCAATAAATATTGATAGTACAACTACGATGGATGATATAAAAAATATGTTAGGATTAGAAGTTGATGAAGAAGGATATTTTGATGTTACGAAGATGAGTGGTATAAAAGTAACAGACAGCGCGACTGGTGCTGAAGTACAAAATAATGATATCGAGATTGCTCTAAGCGACCTGGGTATAGAAGACGGATACGTTGTTCAAAGCAGTAGATATGAGAGTGTGCAAGTTGGACTAAAGGAAATTGATGGAAAAACGACGCTAGGAGATCTGGGTGTATCTGGCTCAATCGAAATAGAGATCGATGGAAATTCGCATGTCATAAAGCTTGATGAAAAGAAAACTTTGGAGGAATTGACAGAGGAATTAAATAAAACAGGATTGAAAGTGGAATTTCATGATGGGCAAGACTCCTTTAGCATAACAACTGATGCGAAATCTCTGAAAATTAAAGAAACAGAAACGGGATCGTTAGCAAAACTAGGAATCCAGCCTCCAACAGAGGGCAAAGAGCCAGTTACTGAAGATACGGCTCTTACAGAACTTGGATTTAAAATAGGAGATGTTATTACGGTAGAAGATAAGTACCAGGGGACTCGCCGAATAGAAATTGTTGATCCTTCTTCAGGTGGCGGCAGTACTGGGTATCAAACGGCAGCTACAATGGACGATCTAGCGGGAACTGGGTTTTTTTCATTTGATGAAAAAACTCAAACTATAAAGCTAAATAGAGAAGATACAATGACGGATATTAAGGTTCAATCCAAGTCTCAATTTGATAAAGAAATGGATCCGACAAGGCCGCCAAAAACAGATGCTGAGATAGAGGCTGAACATGAATATACTGTGGAAAGTTTAAAGAATTTAGGAATTTCTAAATCTATTGTATATGAAGACGGTATACCTAGATTTGAGTATGAAACTTCAGTTGTTGGAGAAGGCGACTATGAATACGAAGCGCAATTAGCTAAAGGTACATACAACGGTATGGAAGTGGAATCCGATACTAATGTATTTAAACTAGACGGAATAACTTTTGTTGCAAAGAAAATTACTGATGATCCAGAAACTAAAGAAGTTGAAGAAGTGGTGACTATTGATAAAACCATAGATGAAGAAGCGTTATTTGAAACCATCACAGGTTTTGTAGACGCATATAATACTTTAGTAGACGAACTTTCTGCATATACCGATGCTCCATATGACCCTAAAAAAGATAGCGGCTATACACCATTACTACCAGATGAAAAAGAAGGAATGAGTGATGCGGACATAGAGCTTTGGGACGAAAAAGTTGATAGTTTATTGCTTAGAGACGACCCTAACATCGAGAGGTTACTAGACAGCTTAAGATATGACCTAATGGAGGTATATCCTGGAAACGAAAGCTTTAAGTCGTTGGGAGAAATTGGCATTACATCTAGTATTGACTATACGCAACAAGGCAAGCTCGAAATCGATGAAGAAAAGCTTAGAGCGGCGATTACCAAAGATGCGGAAGGGATCAAAACATTATTTGTGGGCGATAGCGAAAAAGGCGTCGACGGCTATGCTGAAAAAATGTATGACGGGGTAACAGAACTCCTAAAATCCAGTAATACAAGTAGTTCGATGTTTTTGTTTAACGACTTAGAGCTAGAAAAAGCAATCACCGATCAGCAAGAAGAAATAGATAAAGCCTATGACAATATGATTGCCAAAGAAGAAATATATCAAGCCCAATTTTTAGCAATGGAGATGGCGATTCAAGAAATGAATTCTCAGATGAACCTATTTAACCAATCTGCGATGTAAAAAAATACTGATAGAATAAAAGATCAATCTTCTGATCAGAGAATATTAAAAAGTATATTTTTAAAATTATTGTATATAATAAATGTAAAATCAAAAGCCACTGATGTATGATGTTTTAATTGTTCATTGTGGTTTTTGTGATTTATTGAGAGGAGATTATAATGGTAAAACAAGCTTATAAYTCATATAGGAATAATGCTATTATGACAGCGAGCCCGGCAGAGTTAACATTGATGCTATATAATGGAGCGATAAAATTTTGTACGATGACTATTGAAAGCATTGAGAAAAAAGAGTTATCCAATGCGCATAAATATAACGTTAGAGTGCAAGATATTATAATAGAGTTAAAGATTACAYTAGATAAAAAGTACGAAATTGCAGAAGAAATGGATAGGCTTTATACTTATATTTTGAAGATTTTGCGTGAAGGTAATATAGAAAAAAATGTCGATAAAATTAATGAAGCAAAAGGGTTGATTACTGTGTTTAGAGATACTTGGCGAGAAGTTATGAATAAAGGACCTGTTTTGGCGAATGAGTGATACTAAGCAGTCACCAGATGAAGAGCAAAAAAAGCAAGAAAAAATTGACCCTACTTATGGAATTTACGACGTTGAATTTGAAATACGCAATAGTAAAACCGTTGGAGAATATTCTCTAAGACTTAAGAAAGATAATGTCTCTAGGTATGTTGTTAGCAAATATGCTCCGCGTGAAAAAATTAAAGAAAAGCTAGATTTATATAACAAACATTCTAGTACTATATTTGTAGTTTTTGGCTTTGCATTTGGATATGTGGTAGACGAAATTATTAAAAAAATGGGAAACAGTGCCACAATTTTTTTAATTGAACCTTCACCTAACGTATTAAAAGCACAAGCAAATTTGGTGGTAAGAGAAAACTATGCTCAAGTAAACTTTTATAACGAAATATCGTTTAGTCGTTTTTATGCAAACTTCTTTAGTCAGCTGCATATGGGCAATGTAGATTATCTAGAGATTATAGATTTATTTGATTATAAGTTTTTTTATCCAAAATACTATGAGAGAATCATGGGTATAATTGAGGTTTGCGAATCAGATTTGCGTACTAATCTCGGAACAGTTAGCGCAATTGGTGATAGATACCTAAGCAATTTACTAAACAATATTGGCTATTTAAATTCTTCATATGACATTAAAGCTATCAAAAATAAATATAAAGGGTATCCTGTTGTAGTTGTTATGGCAGGACCTTCTTTAGATAAAAATTTGGAAGAGCTGAAGAACTTTGATGGCTTGATTTTTGCTATAGGTAGAACGGTCCAGTCTGTAAAAGGTATTGGTAAAAACCCTGATTTTTCTTTTATTGTAGATTACAGCGTTAAGATGGATGCGACATTTGGTGGGTTTTATGATATTCCTCTAGTAGCATTAATTAGCTCTGCGCAAGAGGTTATTAATAATTGGGAAGATAAAATATATTTTATAACTCACGACCACACGATGGAAGAGCTTGTTGATGTAAAATTGGAAGAATTTGAGATAAATGTTTCTGTGTCGACATTAGCRATAGAGTTTGCTAAGTATGTAGGTGCTGGTCCTATCATTAYAATAGGACAAGACTTGGGCTTTACCAGAAAGAAGATGTATTCAAAAACGTGTAACRTATATGAAAACCCAAATCTCGCCGAAAGATTAGATAAAGTTGACGTTAGCAAATCTAAGGTACACGAAATTGTTCAGGGCTATTATGACGATGAAGAGATTCTAAGCACTAGTATTTTTACGGCCATCAAACGCTGGATCCAACGCTTCATAAAAGCTAATCCTAATATAAAAGTTATCAATTCAACAGAAGGCGGAGCTAGAATTGAGGGCGCACTACAAATGCCGCTAAAAGAAGCGATCGAAAAATATAATTATCAGAAAACTGATATAGATTATGTTCCGCAATTGCTATTCCCTGAGCCTATAGATGTAGAGGCTAGATTAACTGAAACTCTCGAAAAATTAGAGTTAAAGATGGATCTTATTAAGCGGGTAACCGAAAAATCTAAAGAGTTAATGAAAATCTATGAAGAATATGATCCCAATTTGTCTTCAGATAAAGTAAAAGAAATTTATGTGCAAATTCATAATTTAGAAGTTGAGCTGAGCCAAATTGAAGTGGATCGTATATATCGTTATATTTTTGAAAAACTATCGTATGATATTAGTAGAAATCCAGATTATAAATATCAGCCTAAAAGAGATGATGTAGAAAATGCGCTCAAAATTACTATGGGCAGTATACTCTTGTATAAATCTATGGAGATAGCAATAMGAGGTGCGATTGCTGCAATAAAGAAAAGGCTTGGATTTGAGGAGGAAAACGATGAGCAATGATATTATKGAACGCAAAGAAGATTTACAAAATTATTTACCAAAACTAGAAAAGGGTTTTGTAACTATATTAAATAAACTAAAAAATGATCAAGGAATTAAGGGTTTTGAAATGTTAACAGATGCATTAGAAGGCTTAAGTTGGGTAACATCATCTTTGGAATTAGTRGATTCTACGATAATTAATGTAGAAGATTTTCAAGATACAGTAGAAACATTACTAGATGCGATGGAAAACAAAGATGTTGAAACTATTTCTGACGTGATAGAATTTGAATTATTAGATTTAGTCAACGAGTGGGCAGAAAAGTTAGATTAAGGAAGGTGCAATTTGGAGAAGACAATTGTAACAGGAGCAGATGGTTTTATAGGCTCTCATTTATGTGAAAAATTGGTTAAAGAAGGAAAAAAAGTTAAGGCATTTGTGTATTATAACTCATTTAATTCATGGGGTTGGCTTGATACTATTGATGAGAAAGTTAAAAATGAGATAGAGATATTTGCGGGAGACATTAGGGATTCGAATGGTGTGAGGGTGGCGTTAACAGGAATGGATSTAGTCTACCATTTGGCCGCTTTGATAGCGATTCCCTTCAGCTATCATTCTCCTGAGTCATATGTTGATACTAATATAAAAGGTACGTTAAATATACTCCAGGCAGCTAAAAACTTGGATTTATCTCGAGTGTTAATCACATCTACATCTGAGGTATATGGAACTGCAGATTATGTTCCCATAGACGAAAAGCATCCCTTTAAGGCGCAATCTCCATATTCAGCAACCAAGATAGCTGCAGATAGGTTGGCGGAATCCTTTTATAGAAGCTTCAATTTGCCTGTTACAATTGTTCGACCGTTTAATGCGTATGGGCCTCGTCAATCGGCACGGGCGGTTATTCCAACTATCATTACTCAGTTGCTTGCAGGTAAAGAAGTGATTAAACTTGGTGCGCTATCACCAACCCGCGACTTTAACTATGTAAAAGATATTGCAGATGGCTTTGTTGCGATTGCAAATTCGGATCAAACGATTGGTGAAGAAATAAATATTGCAACAGAACGAGAGATCAGCATAGAGGGGCTTGCAAAGGAGCTTATATCTCAAATCAATCCCACAGCGACGATTATATGCGAATCCGAAAGAATGCGACCGGCCAAAAGTGAAGTAGAACGATTGCTRGGCTCCAATGAAAAGATAAAAGCTCTCACCGATTGGGAGCCGCAATATACTTTTGCGCAAGGGCTTCACGAAACAATCGAGTGGTTTAAACAAAATACCGCAGGATATAAAACAGACATTTATAATATATAGGGTGATGTTATGATACCGTTATCAGTACCAAATCTTAAAGGTAATGAATTAAAGTATGTAACAAAAGCATTAGAGGCCGAGTGGGTTTCTACTGGAGGCGCGTATATAAATCAGTTTGAGAAAGATTTAGCTGAATATATATGCGCACCCGCGGCAGTGGCAGTGGCAAGCGGAACTGCAGGATTGCATCTTGCGTTACTAGAAGCCGGGGTTACTGCAGGAGATTACGTAATTGCACCGACGCTTACGTTTATAGCTGCAGTAAATCCGATCAAATATGTGGGAGCGGCACCGTTGTTTATGGATTGCGACGATAGCCTATGCCTCGATGTTGCAAAGGTAGAAAAGTTTGTTGCAACTGAATGTGTATTTGCAAACAATGTGTTGACATTTAGAGATAAGCCGATCAAGGCAATTATGGTGGTTCATGTGTTTGGAAACCTTGCCAATATGATGGCGCTTATGGCAATAGCAAGGAAGTATAATCTAAAAGTGATAGAAGACGCGACTGAGGCACTAGGAACTTATGCTATAGTCGATGGTCACAAAAAATTTGCAGGTACTATTGGGGACTTTGGGGTATTTTCGTTTAATGGAAACAAGATTATAACAACAGGCGGCGGCGGAATGGTTGTTGCGTTAGACGCAGACAAGCTCAAGCATATTAAATATCTGAGTACTCAAGCAAAAGACGATGAGTTAAACTATATCCATAACGAAATAGGATATAATTATAGAATGACTAATGTTCAGGCTGCAATTGGAGTGGGGCAGCTCGAGCAGCTGGAGAAATTTGTTGCTATTAAAAAAAATAACTATGAGCTATATAAGGAGTTGTTAAAAAGTGTTACTGAAGTGGAATTGATAAACTTTAGAACAGATATAAGACCGAATTATTGGTTCTATAGTGTGCAATTTGCTGAGGGGATTGATATTGGAAAATTTATACAATCATTGCTGCATAAGGGCATAGGGTCGCGGCCCATTTGGGGATTGATCCATAAGCAAGCGCCATACCAGAGTGATTATGCTTTCGAAATAGAAAGGGCAGATAAATACGTAACTTCTATTATCAATATTCCATGTAGCTCAAATCTAAAAAGCGAGGAGATTCAAAATGTTGTAACGGCAATTAAGGAGATACTAGCAAATGGATAAAGAATTAAACGACTTGATAATAGATAAAAATTGTACTGTAAAACAAGCGATCAAAAGATTAGATGATACAGCTAAGAAGATTCTCTTTGTGGCAAACGATGGAAAGGCAGAAGGAACCATCACAGACGGCGATGTTAGGCGATGGATTCTAAAAAATGGCTCTTTAGATGCAGATGTTACCAATATAATGAATACCAATTTTTTGTATGCGCTACACGATGAAGAAGAAAAGATTCAAGAGATATTTAGCGGCGGGATCATCTTTGCTATTCCTATTTTAGATGTGGATTATAAAATTATAGACATAAAATTTGTTGAGCGAGTAGTTAATAGTGTAAAAAAAGAGTGCGCACAGCTCAATGCTAAAGTTGTGATTATGGCAGGTGGAAAGGGCACCAGGTTGTATCCTTATACACAAATTTTGCCAAAACCACTCATTCCAATTGGTGAAAAAACTATCTTAGAGCATATTTTATCTCGATTTAATAACTATGGTTGCGTTGATTTTTTTCTAACACTAAATTATAAAAAAGGGATGATTAAAAGTTATTTAGAAGACATAGAGAGTCCATATAATTTTTCTTATATAGAAGAAAGTGATTTTTATGGCACTGCAGGAAGCCTGTCGTTATTAAGGGGAAAGCTTACCGAAACATTTTTTGTTACAAACTGCGATATTCTCATTGATGCTCGCTATGACGAAATTATTGCGCATCATAAAGCCAATAAGAACCAAATTACGTTAGTGACTTCGCTTACCACCTATACAATTCCATATGGTGTGGTGATAACAAAAGATGAGGGGGAGGTTTGTGCCCTTAGTGAAAAGCCAGAGTATAGTTTTCAAATTAATACAGGAGTGTACGTATTGGAACCAGAAGTTTTAGAGGATATACCCAGCAATGTGTTTTTTCATATTACAGATTTGATAGAAATATATTTAGAGCAAGGCAAAAAAGTGGGAACGTTTCCGATTAGATCTGGGCAATGGCTAGATATGGGAGACCTTCATCTGATGGAAGATATGATAGAAAAAATCGATCGAATCGACAACTAGAAAGGAGCTTATATGACTGTTTTAGAAGAAGAATTACATTTGAAAGCTGCCAATATTGCTAAAAATGGAGAAAATAACCAACGTAAGCTAGATGCGTATGCTAGGGAATTGCTAGAGTTGGCAGAAGATACTCAAAGTGAGTTTGCTGTATCTGCCTTAAAAGATTTAATTATCAACGAAAAGATTGATTTTGTATTTAGGATGTTTGTATTTTTGATGCTTAAGAGAATCAGCCTGATACCGAATTCGACATTTGAGGTTGAACCAGRGATGTATGACTATATGCTATTGCAATTAAAAAATTATGTTGATGCTAGCGAAATGCCATTTTTGACGCCAGATGATAGAAAGTCGCATCGATTAGTCATTGTGGTAAATCAGTTTTTGGGCGTTGGAACTCTAGAAACAGAGGAGTTTGCAAAAATTATTCAATGTATCGATAAATATTTTGATCAAATTACAGAAGTATATATTATGAATTCTGATTCGCTTTTGCAGGAAATTTCACTGGCCAAAAAGTATAGAGTTGGTGTTAGCATAAATCCTGAAGTTGAAGAAGAAGTACAGTTAATATTAAATGAGCATAAAATATTTCGATGTGGTGTAGGATACGAAGAGAAACGAGAGCTAGAGTATCTTGATAGGTTGGCATACTTCACACACTATATCTGGAAGCTCAAGCCATATCGCGTTATTGCGCTAAATACTCTCAATTTCTTGGCAGAGCTGGTAAATAACTTTATAGAGGTCTTTACCGTAGCCTATGATAGCAAGCATATCGATTGCCATACCCAACACGTGATTGTTTTGGATAAAGACACTGCTATAAAAGAAGGTCGTATGGAACTCGAAGAAGAAGAATACTATAAAAAAATGTTAAACTATATTTTAAATGGCATTAAATAAGGCAGTGATTAGTATGTGGTGGCTAGCAGATAAAATCCTAACTGCTAACCGCTAACTATTAGTCACTGCTATTTTAATAGAGGAGTAATGACTATGGAGATTTTGGGAATTATACCGGCAAGGGGAGGGTCAAAAGGTCTTCCTGGAAAAAATATCAAAATGCTTGGTGACAAACCGCTTATTGCATACACTATTGCAGCTGCAATAAACTCGAAGCATATAACTCGCACTATAGTTTCGACCGACGATGCGGCAATTGCGGAAGTTGCCCTCAAGTTTGGAGCAGAAGTACCGTTTATGCGTCCCGAATGTTTGGCCACAGATACGGCAACTAGCGCGGAGGTGGTCTTGCATTTACTAAAAACTCTCGAAGGAAATGGATATATGCCAGACTTTATATGTTTGCTTCAATGTACATCGCCTTTTAGAACGGCAGCAGACGTCGATTCCTGTATAGAAAAATGTTTAAACACTGGTTTTGATGCTTGCTATAGCGTAACAGAAGCACGGAGCAATCCGTATTGGATGAAAGTTTTTGAAGGTAACCAGTTAAATTCATTTATTGATGCAGAAATGATTTTAAGACGGCAAGATCTGCCTACAGTATATGAGTTAAATGGTGCGATATACTTTGCCAAAACAGAAGAAGTGATCAAAAACAAAAGTTTACACCTAGCAAATGCTACTGGATACGTGATGCCAATTCAAAAATCTGTAGATATCGACACCGCTTTGGAATTTGAGTTGGCAAAAATGTTAATGAATAATATATAAATGGCTTGCTTAAACCAAAAGGAGAACGTGATGAAAACAATTATGGTAGTGACAGCAACTAGAGCAGAATATGGATTATTGAAAAATGTATTGCGACATATTCAGGAATCAGACGATCTTGAACTAATATTGATTGTGACGGGAACTCATTTAAGCGAAAAATATGGCTTGACTGTTGAAGAGATCGAGCAAGATGAAATCCCCATTGCTGCCAAAATATCCATGGAAGTGGAAGATGCTGGAAAGTCAGGTATTGTGAAATCGATGGCAAAATTAATGGGTGCATTAGCAGATGCAATAGAAGAGTTTAAGCCAGATATGCTGCTAATATTGGGTGACAGATATGAGATGTTGGCCTGTGCCAGTGCGGGAACAGCGATGAACATTCCGATTGCACATATAGCTGGTGGAGAAGTTAGCTATGGAGCAAATGACGAGCAAATTAGACACGCCATTACGAAGATGTCGCATATTCATTTTCCGGAAGCCGATGTCTATGCAAACAATATAAAATTTATGGGAGAGGAAAAATTTAGAGTCAAACAAGTGGGTGCATTGGGAATAGAAAATATAATCACCACCAAGCTGTTATCTCACAAAGCATTAAATGAACAATTAGGAGTGGCTGTAGATGCCGACACATTTTTAATAACCTATCACCCGGCAACGCTGTCAAAGATGTTAGCATATGAAATGGATGAGCTGATAACCGCACTAGATGGCTTTAACAATACTATGATAATCACCTACCCCAATGCCGATAATGGCGGAGAATATATTATAGAACGATGGAAAGAATTTCAGGCAACTCACAAAAATGTGTTTCTATTTAAATCTTTGGGCACTCAAAAATACCTAAGCACAATGAAATATGCGGGGCTGATCATTGGCAATTCATCGAGTGCRTTAATCGAGGCACCGATATTTAAAAAGCCTGTGGTAAATATTGGCAAAAGGCAAGCCGGAAGACTTATGGCAACTAACATATTGAGCTGTTCGAATAAAAAAGAAGACATAGCAAAAGCCATTCAAAAAGCACTGAGCCCAGAGTTTAGAAATAAGGTAGATCGCACAGTTAGCTTATACGGAATAGGAAATACCAGCGAGCAAATAGTCAGCATATTAGAAGATTTGGAAATTAACGAAAGACTGATTACAAAAAAATTAGTATTTTAATGCGCAGATACAGATAATTTTTGAGGAGATGATGTGATGTTTATTATAGCAGAAGCAGGCGTAAATCATAACGGCGATGTTGCAATCGCAAAAAAATTGGTGGATATGGCCGCACGATGCGGTGCTGATGCTGTCAAGTTTCAAACATTTAAAGCATCAGATGTTGTGGCTGCAGCTGAAGCAAAGGTGGCGTATCAGCAAGCTAATGATGCAACTGTAGAAACTCAATTTGAAATGTTAAACAGGTTGGAGCTGACATATGATGAATTTAGAGAGCTCAAATGCTATTGTGATGAGGTAGGAATTATGTTTTTATCGACTCCCTTTAGCGTAGGCGCACTCGATTTTTTGGTTTCGATAGGTATGGAGATAGTGAAGCTTAGTTCAACAGAGGTGACAAACGCGCCATTTCTAGCTGCTGCTGCAAAATCTAAAAAGCCGATAATCCTTTCGACAGGGATGAGTTTTTTTGAGGAAGTTGTGGATGCAGTAAACATATTGGAAGAGGCTGGTGCGGCAGAGATAACATTGCTTCATTGCACCACCAATTATCCGACTGCAATAGCGGAGGCGAACATTCGTGCTATGGTAAAGTTAAAAGAGGTTGCCGCAACGGTTGGATATTCAGATCACACGGACGATGCGATATGCGCRGTTGTTGCAACAGCCTTAGGTGCCCAAGTGATAGAGAAACACATTACGTTGGATAAGAACATGGTTGGCCCCGACCACAAGGCTTCAGCGACAGAAGTAGAGTTTGCGGAATACGTTTATCAAATTAGAGCAGCCGAAGTTGCCTTGGGCGATGGTATAAAAACACCAACCGCTGCGGAAGATTTAATGAGAAGCAAGGTAAGGCGAAGTATTGTGGCCAAAATTGATATAGCAGCTGGAGCGATTATCGACGCATCTATGTTAGATTTTAGACGTCCRGCAGCCGGAATTTCGCCAATGGCCTGYAAAAAAATATTAGGGAAAGCGGCAGCCACTAATATAAAAAAAGATGCGATTATAATGCCCGAAGATATAGCAGGTAGTTTGATGTTGTAGAAAAGAGGTGCGCTTGTGGAAAAAAAAATTGTGATAATCGGTGCTGGGGGGCATGCAGGAGTTGTAAAGGATGTTATAGAAAGTGATGGGAGATACGCAATAGCTGGAGTGATAGATGCGAGGTTTGCAAAGGGAAGCTTGTGGAAGGATGGAATTTATTCTTTGGGCGGTGATGAAGAGCTTGAGCATGTGTTTGAAGCGGGGGTGGGCAATGTAGCGATTGGAATTGGTCAAAATGCGCAACTGCGATTTAAAATATATAGCAAGTTAAAGAAAATCGGATTCAAATTTCCTACATTGGTGCATGCTAGTGCCGTAATTTCGGATTCGGCAACGATTGATGAAGGAACTATAATTATGCCAGTAGCAGTTATAAATTGCTATGCAAAAATTGGGAAATTTGGTATAATAAATACTGCAGCTATAGTTGAGCACGATTGCCGGATAGGCGAAAATGTTCATGTGGCGCCCGGTGCTTGCGTATTGGGAGGAGTCTCAATTGGCAATAATTCGCATGTGGGGGCAAAGGCTGTGATAATACAATCTCGTACAGTAGGAGAAAATGTTATTATTGGCGCAGGTGCAGTAGTCACAAAAGATGTCTCGAAGGAAAGTATCATTGTAGGCGTTCCAGCGAGATCTATATAATAAGGAGGTTGCAAATATGTCAAAAATATTAATCAAAGTAGATGAAGGTAAGAGAGGTGAGTTAAAATCATTTCATAGAATGGATGCATTGGCTCAAGTATTGCAAAAGTATTGTGAAATAACGTTTTATTGTGATGCGAAACACAGTAGGGGAATATCGTATCTGCGAACAAAGGGATATAATGTGTATGAATATGCGGATCTGCTGGGCGAGTTAGAAAGATTTAAAGGGGATTGCATAATAATAGATAGTCCGCTTAAAACTAAGGAATTTAACAAAAAATGTCCGAAAATATTTAAAAAAATAATATGTGTTGATGAGCAAAATGATAATCCTTTTATGGAGTGCGATATGATTATTAATCCTGTGTATGGTAGCAAGCAGAGGAATTATTTTGCGTCAAACAATTGTGAAGTAATAGGAGATAAAGATGCGTTGTTGATACGAGATGAATTTTTGCATTCCCCAATGGTGCCGATTGAAGATGTAAAGAATATTTTGATGTTTGTTGACCATGTGCGAACAGAAGATTTGTTAATAGATGTTACGGAATTAAATTATAATATTAAAGTRATATTAGCAAAYGGAATGGAAAAGACAAAAAAGATGCAAACCAGAATAAAAAGTAAGCGAGTGGAATTTTTCACCGAGGATGATTTTGACAGTGTAGTGTGGACGTGTGATATGGCGTTGATGAGTTATAATAACTATATGTATGATTTGATAGGGATAGGAATGCCGACCATAGGAGTTGTAGTGCGACGAACCGAYATAGTGTGGGGRCAAAATTTGTGGCAAGATATGTTAATTGAGGGAYTRGGAATTGTTGGAATGGTGAGTGCTGCGCAAATGACGAARCAAGTGCAGATATTTGCACAAAATAGAGTTCAGAGACAAATAGTACAAAATAAAATGCAAGACCTCGTTAGCCGCGATTCTAAAGAGGCGCTGGTAGATGCTATTATGGCAGTTTGTGATTATTCAAAAAATACATAAAAGAATTATACTATATAATTGTATAATATTTTTTGAGTTCGATTAGAGCGTCTCGGAGAGTGGCAGCTTTCTCAAATTCCAGCTCCTGAGCAGCTTTTTTCATCGATTTTTCGGTTTTGGTTATTGCGCGTTCAAGTTCGACCGCACTCATAGACTCTGGGGATTTATTTATTGTGGTTGCGGTTTTTTCAGATTTTGTTGCAGCAATCAGTTCGCGGACAGCTTTTTTTATAGTTTGTGGAGTGATTCCATGAGCTTCGTTGTATTCTTGCTGAATTTTGCGTCTTCGATTTGTTTCGTCTATTGCGATTTTCATACTTCTGGTAATTGTATCTGCATACATTATGACGCGTCCTTGGCTATTTCTGGCAGCGCGACCTATGGTTTGGATGAGTGATGTCGCAGAGCGTAAAAAACCTTCTTTATCGGCATCGAGTATGGCAACAAGCGAAACTTCTGGTATATCAAGCCCTTCTCGCAATAAGTTTATTCCCACTAGCACATCAAAAACTCCCATTCGCAAATCTCTAACTATCTCTATGCGCTCCAATGTTTCTATATCTGAATGTAAATACTTTACTTTGATTCCCACTTCCTGGAGATACGCAGTTAAATCTTCGGACATTCGCTTGGTTAGGGTGGTAACTAGTACTTTTCCAGCAGCTGCAACAGTGGAGTGAATTTGGGTAAGCAGATCATCAATTTGTCCGGTTAYGGKCTTGATTTCTATTGCAGGATCCAGAAGGCCTGTAGGACGTATTAGCTGTTCGCCTATCGCTTCGGAATGTTCGAGTTCGTATTGCGAGGGTGTTGCAGAAACATATAAAATTTGATTTATCTTTTGCTCAAATTCATCAAAATTTAGAGGTCGATTATCTATCGCAGAGGGCAATCTAAAGCCATAGTCGACGAGAGTACTTTTGCGTGCACGATCGCCATTAGACATTCCTCGAATTTGAGGCAGAGTAATGTGAGACTCATCGACTATAATAAGATAATCATCTGGAAAATAATCTAGCAACGTAAAAGGGGTGCTACCATAATCGCGGCCAGATAGATGCAAGGAATAATTTTCAATTCCAGAGCAATACCCCATCTCGCGCAGCATTTCTATGTCGAAGTTTGTACGTTGGGTGAGTCTTTGCATTTCTAGTAGTTTATCCTGCTTTTTCAGTTCCAGCAGTTGCGTATTTAATTCGGATTCGATTCGTTTTATGGCAGCTGAAAGTTTGTCAGGAGAAACTGTATAGTGTGAGCCAGGAAAGATAGAAACGTGATTGCGGATGCCTAAAACCTTGCCCGTCAATGAATCTATTTCAGAAATTTTTTCGATTTCATCTCCAAAAAACTCTACTCTAATAGCGCTTTCGCTCATTCCTGCAGGAATAACTTCTACAACATCACCTCGAACTCGAAATGTACCCCTGCTGAAGTCATCATCGTTTCTAGTATATTGAATGTGTACCAATTTTCGTAATAGATCATCGCGATCGAAATCCATTCCGGTGCGTATGGAAAGCACTTGATCTTCGTAGTCTAGGGGGTCRCCCAGTCCGTATATGCAAGATACACTGGCAACGATGATTACGTCGCGTCTTTCGGCTAACGACGCAGTAGCAGAGTGGCGCAGCTTGTCGATTTCTTCGTTTACGCTGGAATCTTTTTCTATAAAGGTATCACTTTGAGCGACATATGCTTCTGGCTGATAATAGTCATAATAAGAGACGAAATATTCTACAGCATTATCGGGAAAAAATTCCTTAAATTCACTGTATAGCTGAGCTGCAAGTGTTTTGTTATGAGCAATAATTAGCGTTGGTTTTTGCGTTTGTTCTATTATATTGGCCATTGTAAAAGTTTTTCCAGATCCTGTTACACCAAGCAAAGTTTGATATCGATTTCCTGATTCTATACTTTCGGATAGTACTGAAATGGCCGCAGTCTGGTCCCCCATGGCAGCAAAGTCCGAGTGTAATCTAAATTTTTTCATATATTATGCTCTCCTTTTCTATTTTAGAGTATTCCCAAAAAGAGCATAAAAATAACATGATTTGAGACAAAGAAAAAGTGCCAACGTGATATGCATYGGCACAAGAAAATATTAATTATATACTTTGGTCAAGCTTACTTTTTGCTTTGTATAGAACGTAATAACGCAAATAACAAAAGCGAGACTTAAAACGCCATAAAGAGGATATAGCATATCTACCAAATTTGTAAAGCCTACAGATGATAAAGGAAGTGCAAGAACAATGCTAAGAAAAACACCATGGCGATACGAAATATTAAATTTGGTTTCTAATGTTTTGGTAAGGCCATAAATATTGGAAATCTGAGAAGAGAACATCTCGAGCCAAATCATAAATAGCAATGCGACTTGGAGCCATGGGGCGATTCTTTGGGCAACTGCCAAAATTGGGATTTCATATTTAATAGCATAAGTGGGATTTACCATCATTAAAAATACAATAATAATACTAATTATGGTTAAAATAATACTACCTATTACGACACCTCGAAGAAGAAGTTTGTTGCTTTGAATTTCACTAGCAAGAGGAACTAATATCCCTACAATAGAAATAATATTAAAGCCTGCATATACAAAAGAGGAGATGAGATAACTTTTTTTATGATAAGGTAGTGAAACTATGTATTCAAAATTCATTTGGTCCTGATTGTTCATGCCATATCCAATAAATATAGAAACCATAATGATAATTAAAATAGGTACGGTAACATTATTTACTTCAAAAATACCTTTAGTTTCTCTTAATAAAAATATAACACTGATAACAATCATTAATGCAATGCCAAAAATTTTATCGATGCCAAAATATTGTTTGATCACAGAGCCGCTTCCGGCCAAAATTATAGATGTGGAGCAAAGTAAAAATAGGGTTAAAATTATGTTTGTGAAGATAGCAATAGGTTTTGGACATACTAAATTTATAAATTCACCATATGATTTTACCTTGTATTTAATACTCAAAAATATTATCATCTTTCCAACTATTACATATAATAAAGCACAGATAAAAAGACCAAAAAAGCTTTTATATCCATATATAGCAAAAAACTGAGTTAATTCACGTCCTGATGAAAGACCGGCTCCAACAATACTGCCGACAAAAACAAGACCTATTTGAAACGATAGTATAAAATTTTTCATTAGTTTAACCTCCTAATACTAAAATGCTTGTCCAATTAAGATATATATATGCTGTGAGCCCTTCAAAATATTACCGCAAAAAAAATATAAAAATTTTTAAAAAAAGACAGGCGCACTTTTTTATAACCCTGCATACTATACTACTATGAATAGTAAAAACATTCAGAAGCAAGATCAAAACTAGATTTAATAGGAGGTTATCAATATGCCATGTAATTGCAATAAATTAAATCCATCAGAAATGTCAAGAGCATCATATTCGATGTTTGCGAGTAATATAAAGCCAGATGATAAAAACAAGGTGTTCGTAATAGATCCACAATGGTTCGCGCATTATCCGTATATTTATCATAACTGCCAAGGCTACGGTGCAAATTATCCTTGTAACAAAGAATGCCCTGGGGATAGCAACATTATGCCTATTATAATAGATAATCAAACACCATCGATTCCGTCAACCCCGTTTAACCCTAACTATGTAGTTCCCGGAGATAGCTCAGGAGCTGCACTCAATCAAGAGATAATAGATTATATCTATCAATATATAGCAACGCATCCTGTTCCGTCTCCAAAACCAGATATAACTCCGATGCAACCAGTGATGCCAGGAAGTGGTCCAGGACCAGTAATTACTCCGGAAATAATTAATCAATATGTACCTGGTGGCGCTATATATCCAGGCATACAAACTAAGGAAGTGCCATTTGCTAAGCAGACCGGACCAAACTCCAAACCAGGAGAATATTATGAACTTAAATGCGTAAATGAAGAAGGACACTATACCTGTGTGATAGCCAAGCATTGGGTTGAGGTAGTAACAGGTGAGGATGGCAATACTAAATTTGTACCAAGAGTTGAAAATATTCCAATAAAGTTAACAGGTTTAGATAGTTTATTTGAAAAAGTAGATAGTATTAAAGCGGATGAATATGAGTGTGATCCAGCTTGGTTTAAAGACCACTACTACGGAAGATGTATACCGTTTAATCGCAGCTATATTCCACCTTGGATGGGTAGAAAATAATACTCTCGAAATTAAAAGATTCTAAAGAAGTTTGATAGAAAAAGTAAATCGAACTTCTTCTTATTTTCATATTAGGGTATAAAGTAATTAGGATAGATAGCTATTCTAATTATATTTTTTTGGAGGGATTTTATGGAAATTTTGTCAAATGCAAACGAAAATGAATATATTATTAAGGTGACAAATACGTCAACAGATACAGTTAATAATGTTAAGCTGCATTTCAAACCATTAAGTTCAAATATAAATAAGGTGACAGATTTGATAGAAAAATTAATAATACATAGAGAACGTGGAAGTTTTTTGCTTGATAAATTGGACACAGATATGTTGATAGGAAATTTGTCTCCAAATGAAAGCGCAAAGATTCAGTTTAAATTGAAAAAATCGGTTAAAACAATGGATATTGATAGCATTTTTTCTAATGTGGAATTAAAATCTGAAAAATTTATGGATTAAATTTCATTTTAAGCCTAGATCTTAATCCAATTTATGGTATAATATAAAAAACGTCAAAGGAGGAATGAATATATGAATATTCTATTACCAATTTCAAATGCTTTGGATTCCAAAGCGTTATTGTATGCAGAAGACATAGCCGTGCAAAAAGGGGCAAAACTTTTTATTTTGTACATCACCAGTCCACTGACTTTTTCAAGCGTTTATGCATATCCAAGTATTTTGTATTCTATCGCAAACTTAAATATGGACAGTATTGATACAGCTCATAGAGCCATTACTACCAAGATTAAGTCTATAATAACTCGCACTGATAAAGAGGTAATTTGTCAAATTGGACCGCAAATTGATACTATAATTAGTGTGGTGAGTGAATATAATATAGATTTAATTATTTGTCCAGAGGAGCAAAATTTATTTGATAAATTAACTAATAATTTTAATAAAGATAGATTAGCAAAGAAAGTAAGTATTCCTATTATGTTATATTCAGAAGAAAGAAAGCAAGCGTAAGATGTTTTTTAGGGGTAGAATATACTACCTCTATTTTTATTAATATTGAGGTGAAGAAATGCCAACAAATGCTGCATTAAATATTCTTTTTCATTCTAAAATTAATGGAGATCTAACCGAATTATTAGATTTAAAAGATTATATGGCCAAGCAAATAATAGGTGACAGCAAAATTGCTGAGAGAGTCGTTAAAGAAGATAATATTGCTTTTTTACAAAAACAAGAAATAAAAAGAATTTTAGGTGATCGAAAAAAAAATAATTTAACCAGAAGTGCTGAACAAAATGACCAAATATCAAAATATAATCCATTTATATATATGGAAATTAGCCAGATAAATAATGCCATTAATTTAAATATAAAAAGCTCGTTGATTGCCAACTACTACTTTAAGGGATATCGCACAACGAAAATAACTATTCAAAATATGAATGTATCCGATAAAACTATTTTTGAAGTAAAAAATCAAACCAATATGTATGCAAATGAAAAGTTTTCTCTGGCATTTACGGAAATTAAAAATGGAAAAATCGTTGGATATTC
>NZ_ABEQ01000029.3 GCF_000171335.1 Candidatus Epulonipiscium viviparus | reverse complement strand
AAATATACATCGCATACTCCCATGTATTCTTCCCATCTCCACATTCATTTTCAGTTTGCATCAACTTCTTTTCGGGGAAAGCAGATTTGGTAATTTGCACCGCGTACTTTCCTGCCCATTGATATGAAACTCCTTCTATATAAGGATATGCTTTCTCATCATGCAACACCAAATTCGCATAGTTGTCATATCTTGTGTACAGCATTCGATTATCTGTTTCTGGCCCATTGAGGGTTCCAAGCCATATTTTAGTCTTTATACCACGCTCTTTAAATACCGGTCCTAGGTAGTTGGCTATAAAATTAGCAAGCTCTTTTCCGGTCCAAATACATGACGGAAATTTCTGACTTGATACAGGCTCATTCTGCACATGTAACTGACTAATTACAATACCCTCCTTCTCATAGGCTTCTATAAATAAGGCAAAGTATAGTGCATATGCTTTGAGGTTTTTATCTGTCTGCACCAAAGTTCCAAAATTATGAGCTTTTGGATATTTCATCCATGTTGGTGGGCTCCACGGMGATGCAAAGAACTTCATATCAGGATTTCGTTTGAGAGCTTCTTTTATATATGGTATCAAATATTTTTGGTCTCGTTTAATAGAAAAGTTTGCCATCTCATAGTCACCATCTACTTCGTTATGAGAATACCACAGCTCTGCATAATCTGAGGCACCAATTGGAATACGGCAAAAATCAAACTTCAACCCATCCGCATCTTTAGCAAAYAAAATRTCRTAAACTTCTTTTCGCTTTTGATCACTTAATTTTAGCAATGCTATTTGAGATAGTTCGTTAAAGCAACCACCAAAACCTTCCCATTCTTCTGCTTCTCCCGCAATAGCCAACGTAGATTTTATACTATCTTCTGCCGCTGTCGTTCTCTCTTGCCAAAACGTTTGTCTAGTCGTTGTAATAATTTTCATAGTCTGCTCCTTTGCATAAATAATTACTTTCCAAATATAAGGTTAAGCAATTAAAATGTCAATAATTTTTATCGATAATCTATGRCCTTTATAATCACATTATGAAATTACATCATGAGCATAATTACCTATATTCTTGGATATACATATATAGTACATGTAACAATTAGGAGGGAATATTTATGAGATTTAAAGAGGATATTGATATTGTACGCAAGAGGATTGATGCGTTCTGGGCAAACGAGTTGATGGACCGCGCTTTAGTTTCTATTTTAACACCMAAAGAAAAAGGTAAAAATATACCTATTTTCGATGCGGCAATGGCTGAGAAGGATCCTGCTTATGTAGAAAAATTTTGGTTTGACCCTCAAACTATTCATAACCGCACTATCAAGCAATTAGAAAATACGTATCTTGGTGGCGATGCCTTGCCTACATTTCATCCAGATTTTGGAGTAAGTGGACATGCTGCATTCTTTGGATGTAAACCCATCGTTTCGCCAAAAACCATATGGTTTAATCCTGCTTGGAGCAGTCTGTCCGATTGGAAAACCACCTTTGCTCCAGAAGTAATTCAACAACAAGTTGCTATCATTAAAGAAGTTGCTAGGTTATCTAACGGAGATTATTTTATCGGATTACCCGACCATTGTGGAACTTTGGATGCGGTGGGGCATCTATACGGCACCGATAATGTTCTCATGGCTATGATAACAGATCCCGAAGAATTACAAGAAGCACTAGCTGCCGTTGACGCTGCCTGGGTTGAAAGTATCGAGTTATTTTATCAGGCATTAAAAGAAGTGAATAAAGGCTCTTGCCATTCTTGGATGCATCTGCTTTCTGATAAAAAAATGGGGCAAATGCAATGTGATATGTCCGTTATGTTTTCTGCAGAGTTATATGAAGAATTTGTTTACGATGAACTCAAAAGGCAAATCGCTTGGTTTGATGATCCAATTTATCATTTTGATGGTGCAGAGCAAGAGCGACACCTCGATATTTTACTATCTTTTGATAAATTAAAAGTAATCCAGTGGACTCCTGTCGCTGGGCAGCCAAAAGCATCTCATTTTATGCCTATTTTAAAACGCATACAAGATGCAGGCAAGCGCCTAGTTATTGGAGTTATTCCCGAAGAAATTCCAGACATTCTCGAAAATCTATCTGCTAAAGGATTGAATTTACGCGTTAGAAATGTAAAAGATCCGGATGCAGCAGCAGCTGTCGTTAAATGCGTTGAAAAGTATAGCAAAAGCTAATTCACTTGAGAGGATTTTAAAATGAGATTTAAAGAGGATATTGATATTGTACGCAAAAGAATTGATGCTTTTTGGGAAAATGAATTGCTAGACCGCGCTCTAGTTTCTATAATTGCTCCAAARAAGAAAAATCTAAGTTTAAATATGTTYGACGAACAAGAATATGCTAAAGATCCTAGTTATATGAAGCGCTTTTGGCTAGATCCCCAAACAATTCATAATCGTAATATAAAACGCTTGGAGAACACCTATCTTGGAGGCGATGCTTTGCCTTCTATTTTTTTAGATTTTGGAACTAGTGGTCATTGCAATTTTTATGGTGCAAAACCTATCTTCTTTAAAGATACCATCTGGTTTGATCCTGTATGGAAAAACTTATATGAATATAACCTTGTTTTTGATGAAGCGGCAATAGACCGATACGTCGCCATAGCAACTGAGATTGCCAACCTCTCTCAAGGGGATTACTTTATCGGAATGCCTGATAATTGTGGTACTCTTGATGCATTAGGGCATCTTTATGGCTCTGCAAATGTGTTAACCGAGATGCTACTTAATCCCGATGCTGTTCAAAAAGCAATTGMTGCAGTAAACGAAGGCTGGAAAATAGGCAATGAGCTTTTTTACAATGCCACTAAAGCCATCAATCACGGATCTTGCCACTCCTGGATGCATCTACTTGCTAATGGAAAAATGGGCCAGATGCAATGCGACATGTCTGTTATGTTTTCAACAGCAATGTACGAAAAATTTGTATACAACGAGTTACAAACTCAAATTGATTGGTTTGATTACCCTATATATCATTTTGATGGCGTCGAGCAAGAGAAACATCTTGATATATTGCTATCATTTGAAAAACTCAAAGCAATTCAGTGGACTCATGTTGCGGGACAACCAAAAGCATCTCGCTTTATCTCCATTTTACAACGCATCCAGAATGCAGGTAAACGTCTCATTGTATTTATAGATCCCGAAGAARTTTCTACAATGCTAGAGAATTTATCTGCTAAAGGATTGAATTTAATCATTGAAAATGTACCTGACCCCGAAACTGCAGATGCAATTTTACAGTACGTCAAAAATCATAGCAAAGAATAATGAACACATAACAAAAAATGTCAAGAGATCTGTCGACGAATAAATACAGTTGATGCTCTTGACTTCTTTTTTATTTCAATTACTTGATCTGTTTACATTTTTTATGCTATAATTATACAAATTTACAAAAAGGAGTTAGATATGGATAAGAAAAGAATTAAAGAGAGCATCGTTGTCGTTACTTACGCTATCATTTTATATTTAATATTAATCAATTTAAAAACAATTAATAGCACTTTTGATACGTTTACTACATTATTAATGCCTGTCATTACTGGATTTATCATAGCATATATCCTAAAAGGACCTTATAATTTTGTTCGAGATAAAGTTCTTAGAATGTCCTCTAAAGATACACAGACTATACAAACTACTAAATCCGTTATAGCATTAGTTATGGCGTATACTCTTGTTATTTTAGTATTAACTATTTTAGCAATTTTAGTTATTCCCCAACTTTGGAACAGTATTCAAAGCTTAATTTCCACACTTCCCGATCAAATAGATATCTTATTTGCTAGATTTCAAGGATTTTTAGATGATATGGACGGTCGATTGGACACATCAGTTGATTCGGAAATATACACTCAGCTCGAAGAAGCTTGGGTTACTGTCATGAACTTTGTAAGTGCAATTTTAACTGATGTAATACCAGCAGTCTTAAATGGAATTGTAGAAATCACTACTAGTATCACTAATATGATTTTTGCATTTATCTTTTCTGTTTATTTTTTAACCGGAAAAGAAAGATTATCTTCTCAAATGAGCAGAATTTTGTATGCCTATTTACCTAAAGCAAGAGCCGAAAGAATCTTATATATTTCTAGAATAACCAATAATTCATTTACAAACTTTATTAATGGTCAGGTTGCGGAAGCCTTTATTTTGGGAATTCTTTGCTTTGTAGGAATGCTTATATTTAAAATGCCATATGCCGTGCTTGTTAGCGTAATCATAGGTGCCACAAACATTATTCCAATTTTTGGACCTATATTTGGCTCCATTCCTGCAACGTTTATTGTGCTTATGGACGATCCAAGTAACCCTATGATGGCTGTATGGTTTGTTGTATTTATACTTGTAATGCAACGAATTGATGGAGATATTATATATCCAAGAGTTGTAGGAGATTCTATTGGTCTTCCGGGAGTTTTTGTAATGCTTGCCATTGTAATTGGTTCTGGATTATGGGGACTTACTGGAATGATTATCGGCGTACCTCTCGCTGCTGTATTTTACAGACTAATCAAAGAAGGTACAAATCTTAGACTAGCCGAAAAAGAGATTAATTTCGAATAATATATAAATGTAACCCTTTCTGTATAAACTCAGTTAGGGTTCAATTCAAATTACGAAAGAAGAGAAATTATGAGAATTATAAGCGGAAAATTTCGAGGAACAAAATTACTTTCTCCCGAAGGTTTAAATACTCGACCCACTACAGATAGAATTAAAGAAACATTATTTAATATAATTAATTTTGACCTATTAGAATGTAGTTTTTTAGATTTATTTAGTGGCAGTGGTCAAATTGGTATAGAAGCTCTAAGCCGGGGCGCCAAAACTGCAACTTTTGTTGAAAACAATAAGGCGGCATTTGCTATATTAGAGAAAAATTTATTAAAAATTAGGTTGCAAAATTCTGCAATAACATATAAAATAGATATCAATGAAGCATTAAATTTAATTTACTTACAAAAGGAAACATTTGATATAATATTTATGGACCCTCCTTATCATTATGTAAATTTACAACAAATAATCGATTTTATTGTAACAAACGATTTACTCACACCCTCAGGTAAGATTATTATCGAAGATGCCTCAGATGCAAATCCAATATATAATGACAAATTAATATTAATAAAAGAAAAGGTTTATACAACAACCAGAATTAGCATATTTGAAAGGATTTAATATGAATACTGCCATTTATCCTGGAAGCTTTGATCCCGTTACTATTGGGCACATAGATATTATTGCACGAGCTAGTCAGCACTTTACTTCATTGATTGTTGCAATAGGATATAACCCCAATAAAGCAACAGGGCTTTTTGATCTAAAAACTAGAATCGCCATGCTAAAGTTAGCTACAAAAAAATTTGACAACGTTACAGTCGCCACTTATGATGGATTGTTAATTGATTTTATGCAAAGCGCAAACGTAAATGTGATTGTTAAAGGTGTTCGCAACTCAAAAGATTTTGAATACGAAAAAGATATGGCATTAATAAACAATAGCTTGGATATAACTATCGAAACGTTTTTGTTATTTGCTAATCCTATGTACTCTTTTATCAGCTCTAGTATGGTACGTGAACTACTATATTTTAATAAGGAAGTAGACAATTATGTTCCGAAAGAAATAATTTATATACTTAAAATGTGAGGTGATTTGATGGCAAAAACTCAACTAGATGTCAAAATGGTACAGGTTATGAATTCTATTAATAATCTACAACAGATGCTTGCAGAGTCTCCCAATATAATGTTTAATTCTCAATTTATCAAAGTCGAGCGAAATAAAATGGAAGAGCAGCTAAACGAAGTTATAAACCTTATACCAGCAGCTTTTCGCGAAGCAACTTTTATTGTCGAAAATCAAAATCAAATCATTCAAGATGCTCAATTAGATGTTCAAGCACTTAAAAATGATACTGATCTAAAAATCCAAAAAATGTTAGAAACACACAGCATTGTTCAAGAAGCTTCTCAATACGCTACCGAAATTATTGATAAAGCTAAGCAAGAATCTATAGAAATGCAACTTATGGGTGTTAGACATGCAGATGAAAAACTTCAAAAGGTTGAATATCGACTAAAGTCATTACTTAATAATGTGCACGAACAGGTTCAACAGTTTGAGGAATATCTTTCTGGAGTTATGGTAATTATTCAAGAAGAGCGCAATCAGATTAAAGATACTATTGAAAAAATTGAAAGTTAAAAACCCCTCTAATATAAAACACTTTAATTTTGAGATATGCTAGTAGTATTATATCCTTATAATTTATAACAAACAACGATTGCTTGAGTAGCTTTTGATGAGAAGTAGATATTTAGACTTATACTTTGCTAAAACTTGAGCAGTCTAAAAAGATACACAATAGCATAAGCCTCTCCATCTTTCTAGCTCATTATTAATTTTTGTGTCAGATCGCGATTATACATATTATAATTACCACTTATTAAACCATACAAATTAGTTGCTATAAAATCTATATATAACGCCTTTCTTTGCTCTTCGGACAATTTCTTAGCATCTGCTTTCACATTAGTTATAATAGGAATATCAGCAGATTTATGAAGCATCGATAGAAGCTTTTTACTTTCTTTTCTCACTCCCAATATTCTCACATAATCACAATTATGTTTTGTGTTAATACCTAAAATAATTCTCAAAAGTGATCGATACACCGTTGCTTTTGAATATGTTTTGGATGTTAACTCTGTCACAAAGTCTGTATACTCCAATTTTTTATTTATCAAGTTATATATTGAATTTACTAAATTTGATGGTACATCCCAAGTAGCTGCAATGTCTGCAACAGAAGTGGTTAATAGTTTGTAATAAAGAATATCGCGTAATTTGCCAATATCTGGATGCTTTTCTGCAATCAAAATTTTTAAGCATTCTTTTGGCATGGCTGTTTCCAATTTTTCTAGTTCATTTTCTGCTAAAGCATTTCTAACAGCCGATGCCGATGCAAGATTAGAATAAATTTCTTCGTCTTTATAATTTGTTACTTCTCTTTGTATAGGAAATGGTAAGATCGGGGAAAAATAATATTGAAGCGCTTTTARATATTCTATACCTAGAATGTTATTGGGCTTGCTTATAAACTCACCTAATTGGGTGTCATTAAAATATTCACAAATTGCTTTTGCTCTAGCAACAGGATAGCTTAATCCCAAACTTAAAAAAGTATTTAACAATTTTTTATATACAGTTGGTTCCTCAACTAATAGAGAAGATATATTTTTTAGTTTTTCTATATCTGGAGTTTCTGCTCCAAAACAAAGCGCGTTGACTATTCTGGTTTTATCCAAAATAGAAATGGCCCCTCTTGCAAAAAATTCTGCACTTGCAGTTGCATTAATTGTGGGGAGCTCTATAACCATGTCTACTCCAGCTTTTAGCGCCATTTTTGTACGTGCAAATTTATCTATTATTGTGGGTAATCCTCGCTGAGTAAAGTTTCCACTTATAATAGAAATTATATAATCAGACTTTAATTTTTGTTTTATTTGTACAGTTTGGTACAGATGTCCGTTATGAAACGGATTATATTCGGCAATAATTGCTGTAATATGCATTGATMTCTCCTTAATTTTTTTTGAATTTTGGTATTGTATACTTGGAATACATTGGGTATAATATCCATGTAACAACTTATTTTAATTATATAAATATTACATGTAAAGGGGTATTTTTAATGTCATTTTTAAATTCTATAAAACAAATCGCTAAAGGTTTACAAAAAACTATAGTACTACCAGAATCTCATGATATGCGTACACTACAAGCTGCAGATACAATTTTGAAAGAAGGYTTGGCCAAACTTATTTTAATTGGAGATCCCAAAAAAATAGCTGCGGATGCTGTTGGTCTCGATTTATCTAAAGCAACTATCATAGATCCAAAACACTTTAGTCARATGRATGAATATATCAACGAATTATATAATCTTAGAAAATCCAAAGGACTCACATTAGAACAAGCAACAGAGCTTTTAACTACCAAAGATTTATTTCTCGGAGTTATGATGGTTAAAATGGGCTTGGCTGATGGAATGGTTGCTGGCGCTGCCAATTCTAGTGCAAATGTATTGCGCCCTGCACTTCAAATTCTTAAGACTGCTCCTGGAACAAAAATTGTTTCTGCATTCTTTATTGTAGTTGTACCTGATTGTGAGTATGGAGATAACGGTGTGTTCTTATTTGGAGACTGTGGATTAAACGAAAATCCAACTGCCGAACAACTTGCGGAGATTGCCAAAAGTTCTGCAGAAAGCTTCCAACAATTAACTCAACACGAGCCTAGAGTTGCTATGCTTTCTTACTCTACACATGGTTCTGCTCACAATCCACTTGTAGACAAAATGCAAGATGCTACCAAATTAGCTAAAGAGCTTTGTCCAAATACTTTAATCGCGGGAGAATTGCAACTCGATGCCGCTATTGTTCCAGAAATCTGTTCTCTCAAAGCACCAACATGTGAACTTCAAGGTAAAGCCAATGTACTAATATTCCCTAACCTCGATGCCGGAAAYATTGGCTACAAACTGGTTCAAAGACTTGCTAAAGCGGAAGCCTATGGCCCTGTTACTCAAGGTATAGCAAAGCCTGTAAATGATCTATCTCGCGGATGCTCTGCTGATGACATTGTTGGTACTGTTGCCATTACTGCTCTTCAAACTCAACACGTTAAATAATATTAATTAGGCCTTCGAGGCTGGAATGGAGAATAAAAAATGAAAGTATTAGTAGTAAATTGTGGTAGTTCCTCATTAAAATATCAACTTTTAGACATGAATCATAACAACATTATCGCCAAAGGAATTTGCGAAAGAATCAGTATTGACGGATCTTTTATTAAGCATACAACAGAGGGTCAAGAAGCCGTAAAAGTTATGTGTAATTTTCCTGACCATGAAATGGCACTACAAAAAATGGTTGAAATGCTGACAACTGGGGATACTAAGTGTGTTGCCTCTGTCGATGAAATTGCAGCAGTTGGGCATCGCGTGGTTCATGGCGGAGAAAAATTTAATGAATCTGTGCTCATTGATCAAGCTGTAATTGATGCGATTAAAGATTGTGCGGAACTGGCTCCTCTTCATAATCCTGCAAACTTATTGGGAATTTCTGCTTGCAAAAGACTTATGCCTAACGTACCGATGGTCGCTGTTTTTGATACGGCTTTCCATCAAACTATGAAACCAGAAGCATTTATGTATGCTATTCCAAAACAATTTTATAAAAAATACAGTGTTCGCAAATATGGATTTCACGGAACATCTCACAAATATGTATCTCAAAGAGCTGCCGCAATGCTAGGAAAACCAATCGAAGATACCAAAATTATTGTTTGTCATCTAGGAAACGGGGCATCTATTTGCGCTGTAAAAGGCGGAAAATCTATAGACACTTCTATGGGAATGACTCCTCTTCAAGGACTAATTATGGGAACTCGTTCCGGAGATATCGATCCTGCTATTATTCCATATCTGATGGACAAAGAAGGTATTTCTGCAAACGATATGGATTCTATCCTAAATAAAAAGTCTGGCGTACTTGCTTTATCTGAAATAAGCAGTGACTTTAGAGAAATCGAAGATGGTGTTACGGCCGGAGACCCTGTTTGCCGCCTCACCATGGATGCAGTGCAACATAGATTAGTATTCTACATTGGTGGTTACGCTGCATTGATGGGTGGAGTCGATGCCATTTGCTTTGCTGGTGGACTTGGTGAAAATAATACGGCTATGCGCGCAGAAATGGCAGAGCTTCTTAAGGGAATGGGTGTTAAACTCGATCCTGAGAAAAATCAATGTCGCGGTGTTGAGAGAGATCTTACTACTGCAGATTCTAAAGTAAAATTATTACTCGTTCCTACAAACGAAGAATTAATGATCGCGCAAGATTGCGTAAAGGTTGTACAATAATTAAATTTTAGCTGTGATTGACTTAATTGGAGGTGCATCTAAGATGGACATGAAAAAATCAATGAAAAAATTCGAAAAAAGCTTTTCTAAGTATAAAAAAGACCTTTCTAAACACATTAAAAATTTTAGAAAAAAAAGCTAAGCTAATAGATATTACGTTGACAAAATGCCTCTAAATAATGTATAATAGCGAAAGTGGTAAAATTGGAGGTGTAAAAAATGGCAGTACCAAAACGAAAAACGTCGAAAGCGAGAAGAAACTCTAGAAAAGCTAACTGGAAACTCTCTCCTCTAAACCTTGCTCCTTGTTCAAAATGTGGAGAACTTATGTTGCCTCATTATGTTTGCAAAGTGTGTGGTTCATACGCTGGACGTGAAGTTATTAAGGTCAATTAACTATAAGGCAGCTGCGGCTGTCTTTTTCACATGTCAAAATTTTACTTCATATACGAAAGGTAGGCTCTCTACTATGATAAAAATTGCTATAGACGCTATGGGCGGTGACAATGCACCTGCGGAAATAATAAAGGGCTGTATTAATGCTATTGCAAATGAAAAATGTAAAGCCACACTTGTCTTAGTGGGTAAAGAAAATATTATAAAACAAGAGCTCGAGAAATATAAATTTGATCCATCACGAATAGAAATTCAAAATGCCAATGATGTTATTACTATGGAAGATTCTTTTAATGCTGTTAGACTTAAGCGCGAATCCTCTATGGCGATAGGTCTCCGTTTGGTCCGAGACGATGCCGTTAAGGGAATTATCTCTGCGGGCAATTCTGGCGCACTAGTGGCTGGAGCGACGTCTGTTGTTGGAAGATTAAAAGGAATCAAACGCCCTGTTATTGCACCACTRATTCCCACCAAAAAAGGTTATTCATTACTAGTTGATGGCGGAGCAAAYGTGGATTGTAAACCTGAGTTTTTATATCAATTTGCTAAGATTGGCTCTGTATATATGGAAGAATGTCTTAAAACAAAAAAACCAACTGTTGGATTAGTAAATATCGGAACCGAAGTAGAAAAAGGCAATCAACTTACAAAAGAAGCTTTTAAACTCATCAGCGAAGATAAATCTATCAACTTTATAGGAAATCTAGAAGCACGAGAAATTCCTTCTGGCGATGCAAACATCATTGTATGCGACGCATTCGTAGGAAATGTGATACTCAAATTTATGGAAGGTTTTGGAAATTGGGTATTTGGTATGGTAAAAGAAGAATTCACTAGAAGCATAACGACCAAACTCGCTGCACTCCTTATGAAAAAAGGATTAAAAAATATAAAAAGCAAATTCTATTATAATAAYAAAGGTGGCGCACCTATTTTAGGTCTCAAAGGCTTGGTAGTTAAAATTCATGGCAACTCCAAATCAGAAGAAGTAACCAGTTCTGTATTCCAGGTCGAACAATTTGTTAGACTCAATTTAGTTAATAAAATTAGTGCTAAATTTGAAACCTAATAGGATGTGTCAACTTACTTCACCGTTGCATATAATAATACCAAAAAATGAAACGGTGATTAAATGACAATTGATGTGGTTAAAGAAATAATCAGTAAAAGTCTAAATATTCCTATATCTAAGATCAAACCAAAATCACATTTGCTTCACAACCTCAATGCAGATTCTCTAGATTTATATCAAATTGCGATGGATATAGAAGCCGAATATGGATTTGAATTCACTCATAAAGATATCGCTAAATTTAAACAAGTACGTGATATTGTTAATATTATCGATAAAAAACTCGACTTTGATCAAAATTAGTCGAATAAAAAATATTTTTTTTACAAAAGGTGTTGACATATAATAGACTTCATGTTATTATAATCACGTCAAAAGCAGTGCGCGAGTGGCTCAGTGGTAGAGCATCTCCTTGCCAAGGAGAGGGTCGCGGGTTCGACTCCCGTCTCGCGCTTTATATCGGGGTGTGGCTCAGTTTGGCTAGAGCGCCTGGTTTGGGTCCAGGAGGCCGCAGGTTCGAGTCCTGTCACCCCGATTGTTTAGAGCTGGTTTCCTATTTTAGGAGGCTAGCTTTTTATATTATACATATCTTATTTTATAAAAGTTTTTCCATGTTACTCACAGCAGCATATAAATTTGTGATTTCGCACATACTTTATTTAATAAGGCAATAAGGGGGATAATTATTAATATGAAAAAAAGTAATGTGTCGTTAATAGCAACGGTTTATCTAATCGCTTCGGTAGTTACTGCTCAAACTGTTACTTATATCAATAATAAGTTTGATGATAATTCTTATATTGAACAACAAATTGCCGAAAGTCAGCCTATTTCTAGTTTATCTATAGAAGAAACCAGCCCTTGATTTAGAGGACTGGTTTCTTTTTAGCTATATTTACAAATTGACTTCATCTTTTTAACTGATATCAAATATTGTTCTTCATCATTAATAAAGTAGTAACCCAATGTTTCTGCCAGGTTTAGCTGCAAATCAAATTCCTTACTCACCAATCTCAAAAATCTCTCATAACTTTCCAATTCTACAAACCATCTACTTTTAATTTCATTATATGCCATCATATTCGCAATTAAGTGTTTGGTCAAATTAAAATTATCCCATCCCCTCCGTAAATCACCATCTTTATCCAACAACAGCATATTCAAGTCATTAATGAGCATCTTGTAGTTGAAATCTGTACTATCTAATTCGCTCCAGATTAACAATATTGTCGCAATGTCTTCTTCTTCACTGCAATTGTCTTCTATAATATGATTGTTTACCAACATCCCTAGCTTATTTCGCTCTATAATTGGCGGATATTTAAGTATACTCCATTGCTCTATAAAGTCTAGTGCTAAGTCAAATAAGATTATATTTTGAGGATGCGCATCGATTCTATCGGGTATTTGAATTTCCTTTAGTTTATTCTCTTGTATTACAAGCTTTACAAAACGTTCCAAGTTTAATGGCATATCAAGATCAATATAAAAAATAAAAATATCACACAAATCTCCAAACAAATCGCAAATATATTCAAAAATACTCTTCTTCTTCTTATAATCTTGCAATATCAACTTCGCTATTTTGATTAATTTTTTCCATCTACCTACTTTTTCCCAATTTTCTATGATTTGATACGCCTCAACTAATCTATTATTTACTCTAAAACGCTGCCCTCGATGTATCAGTTCTATAGGCTCCAAAGATTTATTCTCATCATATCTAATAATCTCACACCACAGTCCCAAAGTTCTAATCGCATCTTTATAGCTGGCACTGTTTTGAGGATGCACAAAGTCTTGGTTACACACAAAAATTTTGTTTATTCCATGCAACTCTGTTAGCTCTTTTAGAACTAGCTCAGATCCAATCAGCGCATCATTATGTCTCACTTTACAAATACTAAATTTAAATGCTAGATCTAATATTCGCTGACTTACAATTACTATATCTTCAAAGTAATCTTTAATATATAATTGATTTATTAAATACGAAATTTCTCTCTTATAACTATGTGTATCTCCATTTATATTCCAGCTTTTGTTCAATTTATCAAATATAGTTTTCATTGCACTAACCTTTCTGCGATTATTGTACAACATCATTATAGTACTTTGCAAGCTTCGCAAAAGCCTCCAATGAATTATTCACGGTCGCTGCACTCACGCAATATGCAATTCTAAAATAGCCTTTGCATCCAAACGCGCTGCCTGGTACCAATAATAAATTAAATTTCTTTGCTTCTGCACAAAACTCTACATCATCTTCTATCAGTGCTTTTGGAAATAAATAAAACGCCCCTTCTGGATTATTTAACTCGAATCCCAACGATTTCAAATGACTATATAAAATATCTCGATTTGATTTATACAAACTAATATCTGCATCGAAATCAACATATCTTTCTACCAATTTTTGAAACAACGATGGTGCGTTTACAAATCCCAATACACGGTTTGCAACATTGAGCCCGGCTACCACTTCTTTTAGATCAGACATCTCTGAGCTACTAATAACGTAGCCGATTCTCTCTCCGGGTAACGACAAAGATTTGCTATACGAATATGCTATAAACGTATTTTTATAGAAGGATAACACATTTGGTACTTCTACATTATTGTAAACTATTTCTCTGTACGGCTCATCTGATATCAAGTATATCTGACTCAGCATCTCCTGTTGCTTTTCCTCTAATATATTTGCCAATTCCGTTAATGTCGCTCTATCGTATATAACTCCAGTCGGATTATTAGGAGTATTAATTATCACTGCTTTAGTTTTCGGTGTAATCGATGCTTTAAGTGCCGAAAAATTTGGCAAAAAACTCGGTGGATTTGGAGGAATTACCACAATTTTCCCATCAAAATTTGATATATAATGTTTATATTCACCAAAAAATGGTGCAAACACTATTACTTCATCTTCTGGATCCAAAATTGTTTTTAATATAATATTTAGCCCTCCTGCAGCTCCGACGCACATGCATATATTATCTGCGCTTAGCTCTAATCCATACTTTGCATTTGTCACTGCCGCTATTTTATTTCTTGTTTGCTCATATCCCGAATTATTCATATAGCCATGAATTTGCTCTTCTCTCTTCAATATATCATAGATATCTTCTTTTATTGCATCAGGAGGGGCTGTGTTTGGGTTTCCTAAACTAAAATCATACACGTTTTCTACACCATATTTTTGTGCCATCAACTTTCCTTCTTCAAACATTGCACGAATAACAGAACTTCCTGCTACTAATTCTTGCATTTTTTTCGAAATCATAAAATACCTCCTAGTTTTATTTTATATTATTATATCATTTTTCGACAAATTTTAGTATAACAAAATAGAATATATCACTAAAACTCTATATCTATCAATTATTATGATATTTCTGTATATATTTTTTCATCATATAGCATACTAGCTTATATAAATTTAAAATGCTAAAGGAGATTTTTTATATGTGGARAATAGAAGAGCATCTGATGCAAACACCTTATATGGAAACAGCAACTACTCGCACCGTTAGAGTTTATTTGCCTTATAATTATGACAATGATGACACACGATATCCTGTAGTATATTTTCATGATGGCAAAGCCGTATTTTTTGGCAAAGGTCCATTTAACACTGGCAGCTGGGAAGTTTTAGATACCATTACTGCCATGGAGCAGGCTGGCAAAACAAAGGGAATGATCATCGTTGCCATCGACAATGCTGATACTGAAAGRCCAACCGAATATTTGCCTTTTGTAAGCAGTTATATTTTTAAAGAAGGCTTTGATATAAACGTTGGTGGAAAAGCTCATGAGTATGCAAAATTTTTTGTAAACACATTGGTGCCATTTATTAATGCCAAATATAAAACTATCCCCGAAGATGCYGCCATTATCGGAAGCTCTATGGGTGGATTAGTTACTGCATTTATAATTTCGCAATACCCAACCGCCTTTGCAAAAGCTGGGATATTCTCAATTGCTTCTTGGGTATATACCAATAACGAATGGTTTGATTATCTCAARGCCACCACTCCCAATTCCGCGATGAAATATTTCATTCATGTTGGCACCGCAGAAGGTCACATGTCTACTGATCCTCTACTAGCCCAAAAATATGTAAACGATACAATTGCGTATTTCAGAACATTACTCCAGCTAGGTGTTCCGCTACACAATATCTATCTAAATGTTGGCGTTGGCGATACGCATTCTGAATCTACCTGGTCTAAATATATTGAAAGCTTTTTGTTATATTAAAGCCGCCCTGCTTATGGGGCAGCTCTTTTTTTGGGCTTTTTTGCCCACATCGATACAACAATATTAATCAACTTATTCAAATACCACATCACTTTATTTCGAGATAGTGCATACGTAATCAACATACTCGTTATTATACAAATAATAATTTTTATCCAAAAAAATGGTATAATCGAATTTACTATATACACCAGCGATACTAAATATGTGTGTAGAATATATACCGAAAATGTATTGGTACCTACCTTGCTAAAAAATGTTTTTTTAGGATTAATCATATTAACTAAAACATATACAAATGCAAATCCTATTACATAAACTCCCATTCTACTAAGAATAAGTTCCCAAATAGGTGCTTCAAATTCATAATAATCATGACTTCCATATAAAAATTCCGCTGGGATAATTTCAAAATATGCAAAGATAACTGCTATTCCAGCTGTTACGGCAATAATAAAAATACTAATCAACTTACTTTTACTTCTAAAACTCAGTAATTGCTCTTCTGTTAGGAAATACCCTCCTAAAAAAAATGGCAAGAAAAATACTGTTCTCGATATCGATAAAAACGTTCCCACCTCTGGCGAAAAACCTACTATTACTCCTATTATCAGACTTATTAAAAAAATATGTTTAACTCGTATTAAATCTCTCAAACAAATTCTCCAGCAAAACATACTTATTAAATACCACAATGCCCATCCTGGTGTAAGTAGCGAAATATTTCTCCACCCAACTACTGGAATACTTACTATTGCCCAAAGCGTATTAAAAATCAGATACGGAACTAAGAAATTTCTAAAGGCTTTCATTCTACACTTTCCAACATTCTTTGAAAAATAGCCCGAAATGAACACAAAGACAGGCATATGGAATAAGTATATAAAGATATAGACCACTTCTATAACAAATGACTCTGCTATATATAGCTCCAACGAATGTCCCAGCACTACCAAAAATATCAAAATCCCTTTTAAGTTATCAAGTAAATAATTTCTAGTTCGTTCCTTTTCTACTGATTTTGCTGAAATAGCAATCCCTCCTTAAATTAGATCGATCCACTCCTTTGCTATAAGCACATGTCCCTTGGCAGTCGGATGCACTCCGTCGCGAGTCCAATAGCAACCTGGCGTATCTACTGTTAACTGCCCATTAAAACTCTGTTGCAATGGAATATATTTTGCGTCATATTCTTTAGCAATATTTTCTATCACTTCAATTTTGGGACCCAAATCTTCTTTCCATTCCAGCTGCCCAGGTGTTACTGGCAATACAAATGGACTCAATAGTATAATTTCAATGTCTCCGAACTTTTCTCTCGTGCTATCCAAAAAATATAAATAGTTATCTCTAAACTCAGCCACATCTGTTACGCTTCCCGTATCATATCTTCTCCAAGTATCATTAATTCCTATATACAAAGAAAGTACATCGATTTTTTCAAAACTCAATGTATTCTTTTCCCAGCGCTTTCTTAACTCTTTAGATCGGTTACCAGACATACCTCTATTTATACATTTCATATTCAATTCCGGATAATGAGTTTTTATATAATGATTGACCAATTTTACATAACCATTTCCCAGACTCTCATCGTCTAACTTATTTCTACTGCAGTCCGTAATGCTATCTCCTTGAAATAAAATAATATTATTGTCATTCAATATCTTTGACATAATGCCTCCTTAACATTCCAATTTATTCAAAAAACTCTTACCAATATCTAGCTTTTCGACTTTAAAAATTTCTGCAATGGTTTGKCCAATGTCTGCAAAAGTCTCTAAAGTCCCCAGATTAGCTGATGCTGAACCTTTTTTATATGCTATTACTGGCACACTCTCTCTTGTATGATCGGTTCCTACAAATGTAGGGTCACACCCATGGTCTGCCGTTATAAATAAGTAATCGTCTTCTGTGAGAAATTCTAGCAACTCGCCAATTTGTATGTCGACCTCTTCTAACGCCGCTCCATACCCCGCAACATCATTTCTATGACCATATTTCATATCAAAATCTACTAAATTTGTAAATATCAACCCTTGCCTCTGCTCCTTTACAAGCTTGATCGTTATCTCCATTCCCTCCTTATTGCTTTTTGTTGGATATGATTTTGCTATATGTTTTCCTGCAAAGATGTCGCTAATCTTCCCTACCCCTGTTACCATCACTCCTGCAGYATCTAGACGATATAGCAAATTTGGTATCGCTGGCTCCGTTGCATAGTCGTGCCTATTTGCAGTTCGTACAAATGCTCCGACAGTACCAACAAACGGTCTTGCTATAATTCTTGCGACTTCGTTTTCGCCTCGCAATATCTCTCTTGCTATTTTACAGTAGCGATACAGRTCCTCCAATGGAACAACTTCTTCATGTGCCGCTATTTGAAACACGCTATCAGCCGATGTATAGACTATCAAATTTCCGGTTTTTACATGTTCTTCTCCCAAATCTTCTATAATTTGTGTTCCTGATGCTACAATATTGCCAATTACTTTTTTGCCTGTCTTAGCCGAAAAYTCATCAATTATTTCTTTCGGAAAACCATGTGGATATGTTCTTAATGGTACTGCTGTATTTACACCAATCATTTCAAAGTGCCCCGTTGTTGTATCCTTTCCCTTAGAAATTTCTAGYGCTCTGCCATATGATGCCRCTGGATTGGCTTCTTTTTCTCCTACGTTTATATCATCAATATTAAATAGTCCTAATTTTTTCAAGTTCAATAATTTTAATCCGTCATTGCTATCATATACATGCTGTAGTGTACTGGCACCCACATCTCCATATGCATCTGCGTCTGGCATTTCTCCTATCCCTACGCTGTCTAAGACAATAAAAATTACTCTTTTCATTTTTTGCCTCCCATTTATATTTATTTTACATATTTAGTATGCACCAATTTATTTTTTTTAGTTTGCTACTTATCTTTTTTTTTGAATAATGTTATACTAGATTTACCATTATATCACAAAAGGAGCAAAATTTATGTTACTTAAAATCAAAAATTTTTTTAATAGCACCGTCGAATTGCTACTTGCCGTCTTAGCYGCTGTACTTCTTACCCAGTTTGTGTTTATGCATTCTACCGTTCCTACTGGTTCGATGATTCCCACCATACTTATAGGCGAYCATCTTATACTTAACAAAGTTTCTGCATATTATAAAGAACCCGATAGAGGCGATATTGTTGTATTTTTTAATGGACAAGATAATTTAATCAAACGCGTCATTGCATTACCTGGTGATGAAATCGATTTAATYGCCGGAAATGTATATTTAAATGGCTCCCTCATAGATGAACCTTATTTAAAAGATGCTCATTCTACTTATCCCTTAAATTATCGTATTACATTTCCTTTTGTTGTGCCTCAAGATCATTATTTTGTGATGGGCGATAATCGCCTTAATAGTGCAGATAGCCGGGACTTTGGTCCTATTTATAGAGGAGATTTGGTTTCGATTGGTGCATTTAAATTTTTTCCTTTTGACAATATTCATATGTTAAAATAGGCAATCATTGCTGGTGATACTATCATTTCCACTTCAATAGTATCACTTTCTTAAATTTTGATAATTTTTTCTGTTTAAATAGGTCATAATACATATTAAAAGGAGTTGATTGATATGTTGCTTAAAGCAAAGCAATTTTTGGAATTTACAATAGAATTACTTCTTGCCATTGTTGCCGCTGCCCTCATTATGCAATTTGTATTTATGCATTCTGAAGTACCTTCTGGTTCGATGATTCCTACAATTTCTATTGGTGATCATTTTATTTTGAATAAAGTTACCCCTTATTATCGTAAACCAGAAAGAGGAGAAATTGTGGTGTTTTTTGATGGCAAAGATAATTTAATTAAACGCGTTATTGGCTTGCCTGGTGACGAACTCGATCTCTATGCTGGTAATCTTTATGTAAATGGAGTTTTACTCGATGAGCCCTATTTAAATCATCCTAATTCTACTTTTCCATTAAATCCCAATATAGTGTTTCCTTTGACTGTTCCCGAAAATCATTTTTTTGTTATGGGTGATAACAGGCTTAACAGTGCCGATAGCCGATATTTTGGTTCTGTTAATCGAGAGGACCTTGTTGCTATTGGAGGTATTAGAGTGTTTCCGTTTAATGCTATTGGTATATTAAAATAGTATTTCATATTATTGTATAATACTCTTGCACACCAAAATCATGCTGGCATCATATGCTATAATGATGATTCTTATTTTCTCTCCCTATTTTATAGYCACCTTCGCTTTTATTTATGGTTGATCGCATTTATATGCTGTAGTATAATAATATCGTATAAATTATATTTTTTAACAATAGGGAGGATATATAATGGAACCATTTATGAAATGTCTAAAAAAAGCAAATAACTTCAGTACGGATCTTATTAATCACATTATTGATTATTTAATCTGCGAAAAAAGTCAAAAAGAATTAATGCTTTCTGAAATTCTTAAGTATCATGTTAATTTGGAATACTCATACAGCTGGATTTCTGATTTAGATGAATTGTCTGAAGAAGAAGGTTATTCAGAATTTGTTGATGTAATATTTCATTTACTTTCTGATGCTGATAAACTAATAGTTTTTAGAACTTACAGCTCTACTACAAAATATTCTAACCAATTTAAAGCATTATCTCTTCTACATCAAGCCAAAATTTTAGTATTAACCTTAAGTAAATGCTCATTGACAACTTTTACAGATGACTTAAATCTACTTATAGCATTACCAAATCCAGATGATATATATAATCACGATTGGAATACTTTGGAAAAAATAATTATTTCTCTTGCGTTTTCTCTGCGTAAAGATACAAATGATCAATATGACTTTATAGAAACTTTGAAGAATTTGCTTCGCAATGCTATAGAARAAAGTTCTAATGATACTATTAAATCTTTACTCACATTTGATGCTAAAACTCAGGCTGTAACAGCTCCTATTTCTACTGCTGCTCGAAAAATTTTGGGTGAAAATGTTGGGTTATTACTRGCATATACTATTGCGGGGAAAGATGATTGGTTAGACAATTTTTGTATCATTGGACTAACTATGAGTTATCGTTTACGACATCTYACAATTGATACCAAAAATCAAAATTTTAACAGCATATTTAGCAAAATTCCTACTATATTTGAATCTTTGACCACATTATCAAATAGTACTCCTGCAAATAAAACTGCTATCGTTATGTATCATTATCCAAAAAATATGTATCCTCCAGCTGAAGAATTAGATGCGCAATGGTTTTCAACTTTTATGGCTCATAATCTACGAATTGCGGAATACACTGATTTCTTAACCGGCAAGACCGACTTATCTGCCATCACTCCCGAAATTCTCAATAAATCTAGCTATACTTATATATATAACGATATTCTTGTTATGCCTCAYTACTTTGAGGAGCTACTTAAGACTTACAAAACTATTTTCGGAAAAAATGATGTCTACCATCGCTTGCTTGTAATTCGCCTGCTCAGCAAGTGTTGCAGTATTGGAGATTTAGAAGGTATTCATTTACTAGAACAATATAACTTAAGCGCTGATAGCATCGCATGGTATTTTAGCTATGTTCATCCCATTTCTTGCAAACATTCACAATTAGCCACTGATAAATTGCCTCGTAACGTTACTACTTTAATTCATTTAATTTCCTCTCAAGAAGAGATTTTAGGCAAGATTTTGGCAACTGATACCAACTTTGTTCAAGAAAAGAAACTTGTTCTCGTTCTTGCTATCAGAAAAGCTAGCATTCAGTATAATGATGCTAAGTGGGCCGAAATTTTACTCACTCTTAATTAACATTTATTTGCAACACCGACTTAATCTGATTTGACTTAATCTATGAAAGAAGGGATTTTTATGTTGACATTAGAAGGAAAGTATTGTACTGCTAAAATTTTTACAGAAAATATTGATCAGGAATCTATAAATCAAATCCTTAAACTATGCAATAATCTAGCAGCCGAAAATAGCAATCTAGCCATAATGCCTGATGTTCATGTTGCCAAAAATTGTACTATCGGAACCACTATGACAGTTAAAGATAAAATTATTCCAAATCTTATTGGCGTTGACATAGGTTGCGGTGTTAGAGTTGAGCCTATTAAAGTAGTTAAAGGATTAGATTGGATCAATGAATTTGATAAAAAACTCCGTGTCACAATTCCTTCTGGCTTTAATCTTCGCAAAAAAGTTCATAAATTTATCAAAGAAGTTCCTCTATATGAGTTACGCTGCCCTGTTATTGATTTTGCTCGCGCAGAGTTTTCGATGGGCACCTTAGGTGAGGGCAACCATTATATCGAAGTTAGCTACGATGAATTGGGCAGATATTATCTTACCATTCATTCTGGTAGCAGAAATCTCGGCAGCGATGTCGCTAAGTATTATCAAAATCTTGCTTATGAACTTTTAAAGAAAAGCAACTCTCAATATACCAAAAAATTGAAGCAGTCTATTCARCMTTTACCAAAATCAGATACTCCAAATCTCCGGCAACAAAACTATCATATTCTCAAAGAATTTGCGTATCTAGATGGTGAATTTATGGAAAATTATCTCCATGACATGGAAATTGCAACCGAATTCGCATATTGGAAYCGCAAAGCTATAGCCTACGATATTATCAAGGCACTTCGAGGAAGAGTGTCGTTTGCTACTGAAGAAGATGGTTATGAAGCTTTTGATACTGTACATAACTATATAGACATTAAAACAAAGATTCTTCGAAAGGGAGCTGTCTCCGCACAAGCTGGTGAATTACTTATTATCCCCATCAACATGCGCGATGGAAGCATTCTCGCAATCGGTAAAGGAAATCCCAAGTGGAATTTTTCTGCACCACATGGAGCCGGGCGCTCAATCAATCGCATCACATCCAAAAATACAATCACTCTCAGTATGTTTAAAAAATCTATGAAGGGTATTCACTCAACTTCTATTTGTTCTTCTACAATTGATGAAAGTTGCTTTGCTTATAAAAATATTGATGAGATCATTAACAATATTCAAGATAGTGTCGATATAATAAGGATTATAAAACCCATTTATAATTTTAAAGCAATCTAACTAAGGAGGAATTTTTATGGCTGATTTTAGCATTGTCACAGCACAATTTTCGTTAAGCAATATCGCAGTAATTGCATTTAGAATAGTTCTCGCAACAATATTTTCGGGAACTTTGGGTCTATTGAGCGGTAAAAAAGGTAGAGCCGCAGGATTTAAAACTCATATTTTAGTCTGTCTCGGCGCTACTACTGCTATGCTAACTAATCAGTATATTTTTACGTATGTTACTGGCCCAACCGGAGACCCTACCAGAATAGCCGCACAAGTTATCAGTGGTATCGGATTTATTGGTGCTGGTACTATTATTGTTACTGGTAAACAGCAGATTAAAGGAGTTACCACTGCTGCGGGTTTATGGGCTTGCGCTTGCTTAGGATTGGCCATTGGCATCGGATTTTATAGTGGTGCTTTGATCAGCTGGATTTTTATTATTAGTACGCTTACAATTTTTCATAAATATGAGTCTAAACTTCATCTAAAAATTGTTCCCCATGAGCTTTATATAGAAGTTACTTCTCTAAAGGAAGTTAGCACTATTATTAATAATTGCAAAGAATCTGGATGCATATTACATAATATTGATTTGCACAAATCCAAAGTTGCTGGTGAAAAAATTATTTCCCTATTTATAACACTCTCCTTTCCATCTGATTTAGATGAAGATCACATAATCAATACTTTACGTCTTAAYCCTGGGATAAACTACATTGAATTACTATGAGAAAGCTTATTTGTAAAAATTGCTATCTAACGACCGATACTGTATTGCTGTTGATACGTGATATTCTGATATTTCTGCAGAGTCATTTACATCTGCTATTGTTCTAGCAATTTTAAGAATTTTGTGATAGCTTCTGGCACTGCCTTTGGATATTTCTAACCAGCTTGTTAACAAATCGTTTACCGGGTCTGCTAATTTACAAAATTCGTTAATTTCCTTGACATTCATATGCGCATTAAAATAATTTTTTTTATCTTTAAATCTATGCTGTTGCCTTTCAAGCCCCACATTTATCTTGTCTCTCATCTGATCTGTCGAGATCGATTTGGCATTCTCCTTAAACATACTAAAGTCTATCGGCTCTGTTTCTATATGCAAATCTATCCTATCTAATAATGGCCCCGAAAGTTTGTTTAGATAATTTCTTATTGCAGGCAAACTACAGGTGCATTTGTCGCGGTCTGGATAATATCCACATGGACAAGGATTGGTTGATGCAATCAATAAAAAATCTGCTGGATACGTAATATTACTTTTGGCCCTCGCAATGGTTATTTCTTTTGACTCCATTGGCTGCCGCAGTATTTCTAGCGTCCGCTTGCTAAACTCTAGYAACTCATCTAAAAATAATATCCCCAGATGCGCTAGGCTGATTTCTCCAGGTCTTGGATCTTGCCCACCACCACATAGAGCCTGTGCCGTTATCGTATGATGCGGCGTTCTAAACGGCCTTTGCACCATCAATTCGTTTGTTGGTAGCAACCCAGCCACCGAGTATAGCTGCGTCAACTGTATTATCTCTTCAAAACTCAGTGACGGAAACAATGATGGAAAACTTTTCGAGAGCAACGTTTTGCCAGATCCGGGCGGCCCTATTAGTAATAGGTTATGATAGCCACTTGCAGCTATAATCATTGCCTCTTTTGCGCGTTCTTGTCCATGAATTTCACTAAAATCCCCTGTATTTGCCACTTTYGAAATTGTCTTTTGCTCAGTGCTACTTCTAACTAACTCATCRCCTCTGTTATTTACAAAATTAACCACTTGGGTCAGATTGCTTGCATATAAAATTTTATCATTACATAAGCAATCCACCTGAGATTTGCTATCAATCGGAACAATACAAGTATATTCTTCTAACTCTGGAAACTGTGTTAATGCACACAATATAGGAAACAATTGTTTTGAACTACGAAGGCTCCCATCAAGCGCTAATTCTCCAAAAAATAAATACTTATTCGATATCTCAGGTATTATAGTTTTGTTGCACTTCATTATAGCCATAGTCATTCCAAGATCGTATAGCGAACCCTCTTTTTTTAAATTTGCCGGTGCCAAGTTTATGGTTATTTTACTAATCGGAAATGGATACCCACTATTTTTAATAGCAGTACGCATCCTGTCCTTCGATTCTTTTACAGAATTATCTGGTAACCCCACAATTTCAAACCCAGGCATGCCAGTATTTATATCAACCTCTACATCGACTTTGACTGGTAATAAGCCTTTTAGAGTATACGTTATGAGTTTATAGTACATATATTAATTCCTTTCCAATATCCTAATAGAGTATTGACATTAAAAATAATATATATTCTAAAATTTTTTCTGGACATATCTAAAAATTCATGGTTAAATGTAGAAAAAAAACTGAAAGGATTTTGCTATGGAAAAGAAAATTGCAATGGCTCTTAATGCAGCAGATAAAAAATTATTTTTTGAACCATATTTTGATGATATGCCTCAAGGGCTTAAACAGGAGCTTAAAGAAGAAGTTGCTAAGCTTACCGACAAAGTTAAGGGAATTATGCTAGTATCATTTACCGAGAATGGCAATGTATTACTTGAGCATCAGGATGCATTTCCAGACGAAATTAATGTCGACTATGCTATCAACGAATTTTTAAACAGACAAAAGCAGTTGCTCAAATCGCTTAAAATTTGGTATTTGATGTATAAAACGCGTGAAGGTAAGCTTGCGCGTGAAGTTTTGCTTAAACCTAATAGACCTGTACGATAATTAACTCCCCTCGGATGGGGGGAGCGGACATTTTTTTAACTGCTAAACTCACCTATTTTAACAAAAGTGATGTCATCTATAAACTTGTCCCATGCCTCTTGATTATGCACATAATATGCTGGGCATAGCTTTTCTGTCACATCATAATGCCTTATCACATCTGTTTGCGGATTGAGCTTATACTTTCTACATAGCTGCTTTGTAAGGTCAATTAGTGAATTATACGTTATATCACTAAATTTTCCAAAGGTATCTGGGTGACATACTTCTATTCCTATATGCGAATAATTGACATTGCGATTTCCTGCGTGATAGGCAACTTCTTCTTCTGGAACACAGAGAATAATTTCGCCTTGCAAACCCACAATATAGTGACTGCTGGCGTATCGTTCGGTTAGGCTATTAAAGTAATCTCTATTATTTTCTGCTGTTGAACCTGGATTATTTACATAGTGAACTACAATACCAGAAATTTTCTCCATAGGAAATCCAGGACGCGACATTGGGTTCGGATCTAGTGGATATAAAATTTTAGGCACACCATCATCGACAATTTCTATTTTTTTAAAATTCTTTGCTTGCATGTGAATATTGGGTCTAGCCAGCTGCTCATAATCTATAAAGTCCATCGTGATCTCTTCTCCTTATTTGTCTATTAATTTTGCTAATGTTAGATTAAGACCTAGCATATCTGCAATCTGTTGGTACTCCTCAAAAACTTTTGAATTAAATCCCGCATCCAGCAATATTGCTTTGATTAAAATATTTTTTGGCGTGTGGCTCGAATCAATAAATTCTATAACAGCAACTTTATATGAAAATGCCTCCAGCAATGTTGCTCGCAATCCATCTGTTACAAGAGAGGCAATTTTTTCCTTTAAAATTCCATGTTTTAAAATTCCATTAAGCTGCGCATTTTCAATTTGTGTATATGCTTCATGATGACAACAAGGTACGGCTAAAATTGCTTTTGCTTTCCATCTAATTCCTTTATCTATTGCAAAATCTGTTGCAGTATTACAAGCGTGAAGCGATATTACAATGTCGATTGCTTTATCACTTGTGTACTTTCCGATATCTCCCACTTGAAACTTCAAATTATCATAATTAAGTTTTTTGGCCAGCTGATCACAAAATTCAATTACATCTGCTTTCAAATCCAATCCTATAATTTCAACTTCTTTTTTTCTAATCTGAGTTAAAAAGTGATATAATGCAAAAGTCAGGTAACTCTTACCGCATCCAAAGTCCACAATTCTATAAAAATCCAAYTTYAGCTCATCAATTACATTCGCAACAATCTCTATATACTTATTAATYTGCTTAAACTTATCATATTTTGAAGGCTTTACCCTGCCATTTTCGTCCATTATTCCTAGACTAATAAAAAATTCAGCTGAGGTATTTGGGTTCAAGATATAGTTTTTCTCCTTATTATGCAATTTATTCATTTCCACCTTCTTTGTTGCATCAGAACGCTTTATAGCCAGATCACCCTTCTTGTTCACCAAAATTGTAAAATCGTTAGCAGCAGTATATAGCTGAATTTGTTTATAATCTCGACAAGTTTCTAGCATAAATTCCAATAATTCTGCTTCATCAAGATTTTGATGGTACGCCTTATTATCTCTAARCGCTTCTACTTGAAACAAGGCTCTRTTTTGTATTACAATTGGGCGRATTGTTACCTTTCCRGCGATATYTTTTTTGCGAGGATTACTATATAYTCCTGCTATTAATATATTTTCTGATAGTAATTTTTYTAATTTTYTCATATAAATTCCTTCTTTATTTATCAACTTTTTCATATACATTATATAATATATAGTTATTTATGCAAGTCCCCTTTTATCATTTGCTACCTATATGAGGAAGACTGCTCCTGCATCGGCTCATGCTCAGGCAACAGCAACTGCTCAGGCATCGGCTACGGCTCAGGCATCGGCTACGGCTCAGGCATCGGCTACGGCTCAGGCAACTACAACTGCTCAGGCATCGGCTACGGCTCAGGCATCGGCTCATGCTTAGGCAACGGCTACGGCTCAGGCAACAGCTCATGCTCATGCAACAGCTACGGCTCAGGCATCGGCTACGGCTCAGGCATCGGCTACGGCTCAGGCATCGGCTACGGCTCAGGCATCGGCAACTGCTCAGGCAACAGCAACCGCTCCTGTAACAGCTCCTGCTCATGCAACAGCAACTGCTCAGGCATCGGCTACGGCTCAGGCATCGGCAACTGCTCAGGCATCGGCTACGGCTCAGGCATCGGCTCATGCTCAGGCAACTGCTCAACTGCTAAGGCATCGGCTACGGCTCATGCATCGGCTACGGCTCAGGCATCGGCTACGGCTCAGGCAACAACTCCTGCTCATGCAACAGCAACTGCTCATGCAACGGCTACGGCTCAGGCATCGGCTACGGCTCAGGCATCGGCTACGGCTCAGGCATCGGCTACGGCTCAGGCATCGGCTACGGCTCAGGCAACAGCAACTGCTCAGGCAACAGCTACTGCTCATGCAACAGCAACTGCTCATGCAACTGCAACTGCTCAGGCATCGGCTACGGCTCAGGCATCGGCTACGGCTCAGGCATCGGCTCATGCTCAGGCAACAGCTCCTGCTCAGGCATCGGCTACGGCTCAGGCATCGGCTACGGCTCAGGCATCGGCTACGGCTCAGGCATCGGCTACGGCTCAGGCATCGGCTACGGCTCAGGCATCGGCTACGGCTCAGGCATCAGCAACTGCTCAGGCAACGGCAACTGCTCAGGCATCGGCTACGGCTCAGGCATCGGCTACGGCTCAGGCATCGGCTACGGCTCAGGCATCGGCTACGGCTCAGGCAGCGGCTACGGCTCAGGCAGCGGCTACGGCTCAGGCAGCGGCTACGGCTCAGGCAGCGGCTACGGCTCAGGCAGCGGCTACGGCTCAGGCATCGGCAACTGCTCAGGCAACAGCAACTGCTCATGCATCGGCTCATGCTCATGCAACAGCAACTGCTCAGGCATCGGCTACGGCTCAGGCATCGGCTACGGCTCAGGCATCGGCTACGGCTCAGGCATCGGCTACGGCTCAGGCATCGGCTACGGCTCAGGCATCGACAACTGCTCAGGCAACAGCAACTGCTCAGGCAACGGCTACGGCTCAGGCATCGGCTACGGCTCAGGCATCGGCTACGGCTCAGGCATCGGCTACGGCTCAGGCATCGACAACTGCTCAGGCAACAGCAACTGCTCAGGCAACGGCTACGGCTCAGGCATCGGCTACGGCTCAGGCAACTGCAACTGCTCATGCAACGGCTCATGCTCATGCAACGGCTACGGCTCAGGCATCGGCTACGGCTCAGGCAACTACAACTGCTCAGGCAACAGCAACTGCTCAGGCAACAGCTCCTGCTCAGGCAACAGCAACTGCTCATGCAACGGCAACCGCTCCTACAACGGCTCATGCTCATGCAACAGCAACTGCTCAGGCAACAGCAACTGCTCATGCTCAGACAACTGCTCAGGCAACGGCTACGGCTCAGGCATCGGCTACGGCTCAGGCATCGGCTACTGCTCAGGCATCGGCTACGGCTCAGGCAACAGCAACTGCTCAGGCAACAGCAACTGCTCAGGCATCGGCTACGGCTCATGCATCGGCTACGGCTCAGGCAACAGCAACTGCTCAGGCAACAGCAACTGCTCAGGCAACGGCTACGGCTCAGGCAACTGCAACTGCTCAGGCATCGGCTACTGCTCAGGCATCGGCTACGGCTCAGGCAACAGCAACTGCTCAGGCATCGGCTACGGCTCAGGCATCGGCTACGGCTCATGCATCGGCTACGGCTCAGGCAACAGCAACTGCTCAGGCAACAGCAACTGCTCAGGCAACGGCTACGGCTCAGGCATCGGCATTTGCTACACAAGCATCAAATTCAGCTTAAGTTCTTGTTTTATTATTTTATATGAGGAGGTATTACATTGAAACTTTTAAAAAAAATCGGTCTATTATCGGCAATGATCTTCGCTTTAACTGCATGTTCAGACACTGAAACAGCAACTACAACTGCTCCTGCAACTACAACGGCTCCTGTAACGGCAACGGCTCCTGTAACGACAACGGCTCCTGTAACGGCTACGGCTACGGCAACTGCTCCTGCAGAAGAACTTGTTAGAGATCTGGGTGGATTGGTTGTTCGAATCGGATCTTGGGGCGCTTCTTCTGAACCTGAAGAAAAAGCCAATGCTCAAGAGGAGGCATTGTGGGCGTATCGCCACGAGATGATGGCAAAACATAATTTTTCTGTTGAGGAGATTGCTGTTGGCAAATGGGACACTACTCTCGAAGCTATGTCTACTTCTACATTAACTGGCGATCCTTCTGCAGAAGTATTCCGTGTATTTTCTAGCTATGTGCCTATGGCGATTTCCAATAATTTATGCTATGACGTTTCCACGCTTGACGAATTTGATTTTAGCGACCCCAAGTGGGATAATATAGTAGAAGATGTGACTACTCGCGGCGATAGCATTTATGGATTTTCGCTAGCTCAGATCCTGCGCTTGGACTTTTCTTTAACAAACGATTATTTCAAGAGGCAGACTCGAACCAGATTTGCTATATGACCTTCAGCGAGTGGCGAATGGACTTGGGAAAGAT
>NZ_ABEQ01000030.3 GCF_000171335.1 Candidatus Epulonipiscium viviparus | reverse complement strand
GTTAATCAAATCTTCTACATCGGCATAGACCGCCATATGTCTCTTGATAATGGTAGCCAGCTCGCGATGCTCAGCAGAAATAACATCACCCATAACCCTCGAGATACTTGCAAGTACATCGATGGCTGGATAATGAGCTCTGTGTGCAATCTTGCGGCTAAGCATTATATGTCCGTCTAATATACCTCGAGCGGTATCCGTAACGGGTTCGTTAAAATCGTCTCCATCTACCAATACAGTGTATAAACCAGTGATTCCGCCAATCTCGTTGTTGCCAGTTCTTTCCAATAACTTAGGCATAACTCCAAAAACAGAAGGAGTATATCCACGAGAAACAGGAGGTTCGCCAATCGAAAGGCCAATTTCACGCTGTGCCATAGAAAATCGAGTAAGTGAATCCATTAAAAACAATACTTGCTTTCCTTGATCTCTAAAATATTCGGCTATGGCAGTTGCGGTCTTCGCGGCCTTTAATCTAATCAGTGCGGGCTGATCGGATGTCGCAACAACAACAATAGACCGTGCAAGACCAGCCTCCTTTAAATCTTTTTCTAAAAATTCTCGAACCTCACGTCCTCGTTCTCCAATTAAAGCAATAACATTGATATCCGAAATAGCGTTACGAGCAATCATCCCCATAAGAGTACTTTTGCCCACGCCGCTACCTGCAAAGATTCCCATACGCTGCCCACTGCCAATGCTAAGCATTCCATCGATGGCTTTAATTCCTAACACCATCTGAGAAGCAATGCGCTTGCGCTTTAGAGGATCTGGCGCATCCTGCTCGATCGGTACCGAAAATTTACAACGATTAGGCGTGCCGTCTAAAGGGTTGGCTCGCCAATCTACAACTTTACCAAGTAAACTTTCGTCGACTTTAATAGTAATTTTTTGGCCATTAGAAATTACAGGACAGCCAGGACCAATGCCAGAGTTATTTCCTAAGGGCATTAGCAAAATATTTTTCTCGCGAAAGCCAACAACTTCTGCAAGCAGCGTGTTACCAGTTTTTGGTACAATCTCGCAAATATCTCCGATATTAGACATAGGTCCAATCGACTCAATTGCGCTTCCCACAACCTTGCTTACTTTGCCTTTATAAATAACTCGGGATTTCTCTAAAATATTATAATACTTATCAAGTGAAATCATGGCTCACCTCACTCAAAAGTCGAAGATCTTTTTTTAGCTCCTCCAAAGAATCAAGAGGATCGTATATGATTTGACCGCGATCTGTAGAAATTTCTATGGTATAATCACTCAACCGAGCATTTCTAACTACTTGCGCGCCTTTGTTAATAGATTCAATTTCTACAATTTCATCTTCGGTCAATCTATCATAAACTGCCTTAGAAAGTCCAATTTCTATATTGGGGTCAATATCTTCGCCGAAAAGCAACTTATGCACTAAAAAAGCAATCCATTTATTAGAATGAGCAAYCTCGTTAGAAACAATGGAGCCTAATAATGATATAAGCAAATCGATAACAGATCCCTCTATACTATCAAGAATTTGTTTTTTTTCGGTTAAAGCTTCAGCTTGGATGTCGTCTGAATTTTGATATGCTTCAAATAATATATCAGCACCCTGTAGCTCTAATTCATCTTCTCTGCGTTTAAGTTGTTTTTCAAACTCGATTTTTTCCTCCTCTATTTGTTTATCGGTCGATTCGTGCATTTGTTGCACTTCCAATTTTGCTGCAGAAATTATGGAATCTGCCTGTTCTTTAGCGTTTTCGAGGAGAAGGCGAGTTTCAGCTTCTAATTTAGTAATACTTTCCATGGTAACAATTGGAGAAGAGTCTTGCAGAAACTGAGTACCAATTTCAACAACGTTTTCTGTTTTCCATTTTCCTTTAATAATATTAGACAATCATCTCATCTCCTGATCCACGAGCAATAACAATTTCTCCTTGTTCTTCTAGTTTACGAATAATACCCACAATGTTTTGCTGTGACTCTTCTATTTCTTTAACACGCTTAGGTCCCATAAACTCGATGTCCTCTTGAATCATGGCAGCAAGACGAGTGGAAACGTTTTTGAATATAATCGATTTAACGGCTTCGTTAGCACCTTTAAGCGATATTGCAAGTTCATGATTATCAATTTCACGCATAAGACGTTGAATGTCTCTGTCGCCAAGAGTAACAATATCTTCGAATACAAACATTTTCTTTTTGATTTCTTCGGCAAGTTCTGGTTGCTCTATTTCGAGAGATTCCATAATATTCTTTTCGGTGGCTCTATCCACTTGGTTAATAATCTGAACGATAGCGTCAAGACCACCAACGTTGGTGTATTCTTCGGTAACAAGAGCCGACAAACGTTTTTCGAATTGCCTTTCAATCTCATTTACAACATCTGGAGAAGCCCTATCCATAAGGGCAATTCTCTTTGCAGTATCCACTTGTATTTCGATTGGTAAAGCACTCAAAATAGTTGACGCCTGAGTTGGCTTTAAATAGGATAATATTAGAGCAATGGTTTGTGGATGCTCGTGTTGAATAAAGTTGATAAGCTGGCTAGCGTCTGCTTTGCGAGCAAATTCAAAAGGTCTAACTTGCAAGTTCATTGTAAGTTTATTTATAACTTCGTTTGCTTTGTCGAAACCGAGAGCCTTTTCGAGAAGTTGCTTAGCATAACTGATACCACCCTCTGCGATATAATCTTGAGCCAAACAGATTTCATAAAATTCATTTAAAACGTCCTTTTTCATTTGAGAAGATACAGTTTTAATGCTAGCAATTTCAAGGGTTAGATCTTCGATTTCGTCGTCCTTGAGATATTTGAAAATTTTGGCAGATTTTTCGGGTCCAATAGAAATCAAGAACATAGCAGCTTTTTGTTTTGAGGAAATGCTCTCACCTTTTCGCATTAGATCAATCCCCCCAATCTTCTTCTAGCCAATTGCGGAGTAGTCCCGCAACAGCTTCAGGTTTTTCATCAATAAATTTGTCGATTTTTGCTTTTGTTTCAATAACTTCTTTTAGTTCAATATCTTGCAATGAATCCTCCTCCTCTTCTTCAGGTCCAGCAACAGGTAATAAATCTTCAAACTCAAATTCATCTTCGGTAACAACTTCTTCGACAGGTTTTCTAAATCTAATCATAACTACTACAATAACAGCTCCTAACGCAAGCAATAAAATATAAGGAATAACATCTTCGGTTTGTAGAGTAAATGGCTCTTTATCAATAAATACAGGTTTTTCATAAGCAATAACGGCGACGTTTTCTAAACCAGCACCCATTTTTATTGCATCAATGGTGGCTTGTTCAACGACTAAAATATTAGTTACGTCATTTGCTAATTTAAATTCTGCCCAAGTTTGATCATCTGGAAGAGTATCCTCTAATAGAGCTTCGTCGTATACGTTATATTTTGTTAAATTGATAGCAACAGAAGAATTGTTGTAGTCGATAGTTCCAATATTTTTTATTTCATTAGATAGTGTTTTATTGTGTTTATATATAATGTCGGAAGTGCCGCCTTCATAATTGCCAGAAAGTTCATTTCCAGCGACATATTCGGGTACATCTTCTACATTAGGGTCAAGCCCCGGAGCAAAGCCATCTTGAATATTGGTCGCTTCATAATTTCTGCGACTTTCTTGATCTACAAGTCCAGTTTGTGAATCTGTAATTGGAGTTGTATATTCTTCTTTGGTTTGTTCAAAATAATCAAAATCTAAAATTAAATTAGGACTAATGGCAACTTCATCATAGATTGGACTAAGTAAAGTTGTAAGCTTATTTACTATATCTTTTTCAGCACTACTTTTTAAGCTCTGCTGGTCAGATGCAGTCATTTCACCAAACTCGTCTCCAGAAAACAATACATTGCTATCAGAATCCAAGATGGTAATATTTTCAAGCTTCAAATTATCAACTGCGTTTGAAAGCAACCTAGCTATTCCCTCAATTTGATTATCACTAATTTGTCTATGGAGAGTAAGTACAACACTTGCTGAACTTTCCATTTGGGATGCAATAAAGGAATTTTTCTCTTCTGGTACATTAAGCTGTACAGTTGCTTCGGCTATTCCCTCCATACCCATCAATATGTTCTCAAGGTCTACTTGCTTTAAATAAATAAGCTTAGTTCTTTTTTCAGCTTCCGTGGTTGACATGGAATTTGTAATTGCATCATAAAAAGTGTAGTCTCCTCGAGGAACATTTTCACGAGTAAGAATTATTTTAGCGGTGTTTAAATCTTCTTCATTAACTTGTATGGTTCTTCCGTCAATTAATTCGTAAGTAATATTATTGGCACCTAAGACTTCGTCAATTTGGCTAATTGCTTCCATATCAAGGTTTTGATACAAAATTGCAGTTTGGGGGCTAGAGAAAAAGAACACTGCAGCAATTATTGCAACAATTATCGCACCCGCACCAACACCGATTTGAATTTTTTGTCTTGAGGGTAAATTAGTCCATCTTTCAGTCAAGTTATTAGATACCTGAGTAATAGTTTCTCTCACTTGAATACACCTCTCATGTATTTATTTTATACTGGTATCTTAATAATTTCATTGTATGCCGTCATAATTTTATTTTGTACTTTCATCGTAAAGGAAAGCATAGTTGACGATTTTTCTTGTGCAATCATAAGGTCATGAATATTTTCGCTTTGCCCTGTAATAAAATCATAGGTTAGGTTGGTACTCACATTCTCTGCCTCTTGAGTTGCCTTCAAAAGATCGGTCGCTGCATTAAGAGATAATCTAAAAGAAGTATCATCTATTGCAGTAGTTTTGTTTGGTTCTCGGATTTCTTTCGGAGTATATCCCAGCATATTGACACGTCCAATTGCCATTGTTTCATCTCCTTTCGTCTAGTGTTTATCTACCAAGATCTAGTGCTTTAGTGTTCATTGATTTGAGATTGTTGAAAGCAGTAACATTTGCTTCGTATGATCTGCTAGCAGAAATCATGTTAACCATTTCGGTTACAACATCAACATTTGGCATTTCCACATACCCTTCTTCGTTGGCGTCAGGATGCGTCGGGTCAAAAATTAGTGGAAATGGAGTATCATCTTCAACAATTCCAGAAACCTGTACTCCACTAGTATGATACATATTCAGATTTCTATTCAAGATATTATGGAAGTTGTCTGGTAATTTATTTGCAGCATCGCGCATTGGAATGCTTTCAAATAGAACTGTTCGGCGCTGATAGGGCCCCCCGTCCGGGGTGCGAGTAGAATTAATGTTCGCTAGATTTTGAGTAATAACATCTAGCCTAAAACGCTGAGCAGTAAGACCTGTTGCAGCGATGTCCATTCCTGAAAAAAAAGACATAATCGAATCATCCTTTCATGAGCTTATTGAAGTTGCTGAAAAATATTTTGATAACGTTGCACTTGTGAAGTAGCACGTTGAATGAGAGTATTATAGCGGAGTGTTTCTTGGCTAAGTTGACTCATCTCCTTATCAATGTCAATATTATTTCCATCTAAACGAGTTCTAGCGCCGGCATTGTCATAATAAACGCGAGGTTGAATACGGTTAAGGTCAATATTTTTTCTGCCATTCATCTGCAACTCGCGAGCTAATATACTTCCAAATTCAACATCAGTGCGCTTATAACCAACAGTGTCTATGTTGGCAATATTATTCGTGAGATGTTGATATCTAAGCATAGACGCATCGAGCGCTTTTTTTGTTATGTCGATATTCTCAAACATAATAATCTTTCCTCCTTTCTTTCTAGCTAGTGTTGTAAAATTTATAAGACTAAAATTTACATTTACACTTACTACCAGTATTTGCCTTAGAGCTAAGTTTATACGTTTTGTTAAAATAAAGCAACTACTTCTGCAGAATTTTAATAAAACAATCCAGATGAAAATAATACATTTTTTACTAGTATTCTCACATGCTGAATAAATATAGCATCATATAGGCTAATGCCAAAAATTACCAACAAGGCTTTTAGATAAAAATCGATAAAATGCTTAAATATTATGTCTGTTTTGAGAATACTATATGAGATTCCTTTATAAAAAATTTCCACTAAAACACCAATTATAGCCACGCTAGAAACACCAGATATCATCAAGGTGGCTAAAATTCCTTGAATTCCGTACAAAATTACTAAACAAGTAAAGGTAAAAGAATACGAGAATATCATATAAAAAAGACTAACTACAGCAATGGGTAATAAATTTTTGTTCATAGTGCCAATAAAAATTAATATAGCTGGTATCAAATATGTAATAATAGCTTGTCGAAAAATTTCAAGACCAGGTATTATTTGAAAGTTTCCTTCAAAAAAACTGTTCACAGTATATAAAAGTGAGCTATTATCTTTCACAACAATAGCATATAGAGTGCCGCAAAAACTGCTAATCAAAATAAATAATAAAAAATATTTTCGGCTATTAATAAATTCACTCATGGCTAATCCTTCTTTCTTTCTTTTTTATTTATAATAAATATGAAACAAGCCATACTAAATAGAACAAAAACTATTTTGAAGGAGAGTTGTTATGTGGATAATATTGGTAATTGTAACATTATTCTGCTACTTAAAATATCGGGATAATATTTTTAGAGTTTTGCTATTATGTAGTATATTGACCTTAGTTTCAGCTAGTTTTATAGAATCAATACATCTACAGGTTGCGCTATTTTTAGTATATTGTCTAGCGGGATTAATATTTTTAATTTTGTTGAAGCAACCGATTTTTAATGTCAAGAGAAAGTATAATCTACAAAATGCTGTAGGAAAAATAGCTATTGTATCAGAACCGCTTGATGCCGAAAAAGAAGGTGCTGTAAAATTTAATGGAGATGTGTGGCATGCCAAAACAACCTCTAGATTTGAATTAAAAAAAGGTGACCCAGTAAGGATCACCAAAATAGAGGGATTAGTTTTTTATGTCGAAGGCAAAATATTAAATCGTTAATTAGTATTATTGTAATTTGTGGACAAAATCTCGAACACGATCAACGCCTTTTTTTATGCTATCTAAATCTATGGCATAAGAAAATCGAACGCAAGTAGGCGCAGCAAAGTCGGCACAAGGAACCAGCGCAACGGCTTCTTCGTCCAAAAGCAATTTTGCAAATGTGGCCGCAGAGTCAATTTTTATGCCGTTATAAGATTTGCCGTATAGATCAGAAATATCAACGAAGCAATAGAATGCGCCATGAGGTTTGACTACTTTAAAGCCCTTTATTTCTGTGAGAGCACCATATAAAAAATCACGCCTTTTGGCAAATTCTATCTGCATCTCATCTACAAATTGGCGYCCTTCGGATAGTGCAGCGAGGGCGGCCATTTGCGCAATGGAGTTTGGATTAGATGTAGAATGAGATTGGATATTTGCTACGGTGCTAGCTATTGTTTGTGGTGCAGCTAAGAACCCGATTCTCCAGCCGGTCATGGCAAAGCCTTTAGATAGCCCRTTAATKGTAATGGTGTGATTATAAATTTCATCCGAAAGTCCCGCGACGCAAACGTGTTCAATTCCATCATATACGAGGTATTCATAAATTTCGTCAGAGATAATCCACAAATCATTTTCAACGGCAAYGTCGGCTAAGGCTTGTAGTTCATCTTTTGTATATACAACACCCGTTGGGTTAGAAGGCGAATTCAAAACTATTGCACATGTTTTATCGGTAATTGCAGCTCGAAATTCATCCGGAGTAATCTTGAAGTCGTTTGCGGCTTGTGTGGCAACAGCGACAGGAACACCGCCAACTATTTTGATCATCTCTGGGTAACTAAGCCAATACGGTGCCGGCAAAATAACCTCATCCATATAGCTAATGATTGCAGTAAAAGCATTCATAAGAGAGTGCTTTGCCCCATTGCTAACTACAATTTGGCTAGGTTCATAGTGAACGCCATTTTCTTGTGCAAACTTTTTGGCAACAGCCGCTTTTAGAGGCGCGATTCCAGAGGCAGGAGTATATCTGGTAAAGCCGTTATCGATAGCAGTTTTGGCGGCTTCGGCTATATGCAAAGGGGTGTCGAAATCGGGTTCGCCCGCACCAAAGCCAACGACGTCTATGCCGCTCTCTTTTAATTCTTTTGCTTTTGCAGTGATGGCCAAAGTTGAAGATGGTGCTATATTGCGTGCTAGGTTTGATATTTTCATTATGATTCTCCTCGTTTAATTATTTTGTAATCATTATATACGGCTCATTAAAAATGTGCAATACTTAAATTTAAAAATTGCAAAAAAAAAGTAACTTCAAAAATCTGAAGTTACTTGGCATATTCGATCGCTCGTGTTTCTCGTATTATATTTACCTTGATYTGACCAGGATATTCAAGGTCTTTTTCAATTTGTTGAGTAACATCCCGTGCCAAAACCGAAAGTGCTTGATCGTCGACCTGATCGGGAATCACCACAATTCGAATTTCTCTGCCAGCCTGAATTGCAAAAGAAGATTCAACCCCCTCAAAAGAGTTAGCGATTTCTTCTAATTTATTTAGCCGTTTGATATAAGTTTCCAGTGTTTCRCGCCTAGCACCAGGGCGAGCTGCAGATATTGTATCTGCCGTTTGCACGATTACAGAAATCATACTGGTAGGCTCCACATCTCCGTGATGCGATTCTACCGCATTAATGACAGTATCGTTTTCTCCATATTTGCGACACAAGTCTACGCCAATTGTAATATGGGACCCCTCTTCTTGCTGTTCATAATCGATAGCTTTTCCAATATCGTGAAGCAATCCCGCACGCTTTGCAAGTCTAACGTCAAATCCCAGCTCAGCGGCAATCAAACCAGATAAAATCGATACCTCTATGGAATGTCGAAGTACATTTTGCCCATAGCTAGTTCGAAATTTCATYTTGCCAAGAAGGCGCATCAGTTCGTGATGAATGCCATGCACTCCTGTTTCAAATGTAGCGGCTTCGCCTTCTTCTAAAATGATAACCTCTATTTCTTTGCGAGCTTTTTCCACCATCTCTTCAATTCTAGTAGGATGAATGCGTCCATCCATAATTAATTTTTCAAGAGCAATTCTAGCGATTTCGCGTCTTATAGGATCAAATCCAGAAAGGACGACTGCCTCTGGTGTATCATCAATAATTAAATTGATGCCAGTTAAGGTTTCCAATGTTCTGATGTTTCGGCCTTCTCGACCAATAATTCTGCCCTTCATCTCATCGTTAGGAAGCGTAACAACCGTCACGGTAGAGTCTACCACATGATCTGCAGCGCATTTTTGAATAGCAAGAGTTAAGATATCTCGTGCTTTTTTTGTAGATTCAAGCTTAGTTTGTGCTTCTATATCTTTGATCAATATAGCAGATTCGCGTCTAATTTCGTTTTCTAAGCTTTTTAGAAGAGTCGCTTTCGCATCGACTGCGCTAATGCCTGCGATTTGTTCTAATTCCTGAGTTTTTTGAAGCTCCAATTTTTCAATTTTTAATTTTGTTTGTTCAATTATCGTTAATTTATTATCAACTTGGCTTTCTTTGTCTTCTAATTGTAAAACTTTTCGATCAATTGTTTCTTCTTTACTCAGTAGTTTAAGTTCTAGCTGCGACAACTCGGCGCGACGCATTTTAGCATCGAGTTCCGCGGCATCTTTTAGTTGAATACAATCTTCTTTGGCAATAAGGAGCATTTCTCGTCGATCAGATTCTCCTTGTTTTATAGCAGCTGCGATAATTTGATCAGCTTGCGCTTTGCCCGCATCAATCGTAGTATTAATGATGCCCAATTGCTTTTCTAAGATATACTTTCGATAAATAAAACCACTGATTATGCCTATAATAAGACCTAAGCCTAGGTTTAATATTGGGATGATGATTTCCACCTCTCTTCCATGTTAAATATAACTAAATACTCAGTAATTGTATAACTTTTCTAAATTTATGTCAACTATGATTTTGTGCTTATAAAAATTGACGAAATAATAAGCGGCAAAAAGTAAAAAAACTCCCCAAAAAGGAGAGTCGCAAAATTAATTTAAGATGGTAAGTTTGACATTAGAAATGACGCCACCAGTGGGCATAGAAATAATGACTTCGTTTAAACCGTCTCGAATAATCGCGGGGTTGGCTATGTCAAAATCCATAAATGTAAATAAGTCTCCGCTCTTGTTTGTATCGTCGAGACTTCTGGTGCCAACATCAACCCCATTGATAGCAACGCTGAGATTTCCTGCAAACCCCTTGCCCTCACGTCCAAAGTTGACCCTTGCTACTGCCGAATTAATCGAYCCCGCATCTGCAACATCAACAGTAAACGTGGCTGCCGCACCGCTAGGAACCAGCTCCTCTACTGAGTAATACGATTCCCGAGCAAGTTTGCCATCAAATACAGTGGCGGGTGCTAGCTGAATTTCAAAKATTGCCATCTCCTGAGCTCGCATATGCACGTTATCCAAATCCTCAACAGCTTCTTCGAGATAGTAGAGCTTTGCGTTTTCAAGATAGCAATGTTTTTTTGATGCGGAAGCGATRTCGGCACCGAAGTCGAAATCGATCTCTACTTGCGAAGGATTTAAGTTGTGAACCGCGAGGTATACTATATCCCCCGCGCGGGCGGCAGTGGTAAATATTCGGTCCTCAATGAGCTCGTCGACTGCAACAACATCGGCAGGTACATACGACCCCGCAAAGTCCTTCCATATATCCACATACGCTTCGAGATAAGTCATTTCATCTTGTATGCCCTGATTTGGATTATTATTGTTTACGTATCGATATAGATTATTRTCGCGAGTAGGTGCCCAGCTAGCGATGGGATACAAATATGGTACATACATATCGATGACCTCTGGGTATTGCATGAAGCGCATCATATAGCCGTTAAACGCCGTGAGATTTTGAAAGTTGTCAATCTCGGTTGTGAGGCTATTGTAGCTGCCAGCCTCGGTAATCATAAGCGGTTTCATATTGTCAGTATTTTCCATATGCCCGATTAACAAATCCATGACGGCTTCAAATCTGCCTGCTAAAAACCCATCAGAGTTGTCCGCACGGCCGTTGACCATCAAGTCAGAGTTTTCGTAAAAATGATGCGAATACCAGTCGAGCGTATCTTTTGTTGCATCCATAAATTCGAGCTGGTRTCTGGCCTCTTCAAAATTGTCGGTTTCGAGATACATAAACGCGCTAGATGGGCCGCCAACCAACGTTTCGGGATTAAGCTCGTGCACTGCGTCGGCAACCATATTGTGGAACTCCGCTAAATATTCCCAAGCAACATCGTCGGAGTGTGTATTAAAAAATTGCCATTCGCCAGAAATTGTAGACTCGTTTTTWACYTCCAAATATTTTGGTGCGTAGTCGCCAAACTTATTATTGAATGCTCTCATTAGATGTGCCGCGGTATCGGCAGCTGCGTCGAAATGTTTGTAGGCTGGAGTTGCCGACTGCGTACTCATTTTGGCACCAGGCTCCCATTGCCAAGTGGGCCACCCGTCAAATGTAATAACATAGTCGTTGCCAATGCTAGGGAACAAATCCGCAGCTTTTTTTTGTAATGCCGGAGCCTCTTGATATGCCGCATATAAGGCATCAACATTGCTATAGCCATCGTCGCCCTCGGTAATGAGTTTGGAAGATTCGAGAGTTTTAAAGTGATACGCACCTCGACCAGGCTCAAATCCCCAATCTTGATATGCCTTCGAAAAAATTTTGTCATCGCTAGAAAGGTTTGCGTTTGTGCTCCCCAACTGAATAGGGCCAGTGTTCACGTGAAGCCTCTTATATGTACTGGGGTCAAATTCTGAGTGCCCATCCAAGCTTATGTTGGTTGTAGCGTCAACGTTAATTGCAACATCGGCAATAGGCAGCTCTGCGCCCAATACGCCATAGGCAGAAACATCGTACTCTAGCGGTACGCCAGCTTGCTCCCACAGATACACCTGGGTGATTGTGCCATTTCCCTTAAATCGAAGCTTATATCCAGAATAGTCTGTTCCGGCTACTGGTGAGCCAATAGGCAGCTTTGAAACTTCTGCTGTTTTGCCATAGGTAACAGTTTTGCCACCGCCACCCTTCCACGAAATATTGTGGTTATCTAGCAGATGCTCCTTGCCGTTGGGTTCAACGAGATAGAGCTTCATCGAATTGCCGTTAAGAAAGTCTCCCGTATAATAAAAGTTACCGAAAAATCGCATTATGCTAGCGATATCTGAGGGTAATTCAATATCAGCCGAGCCGTCGACCGCGAGCGCTGTTGCAGGATAATAAAACGTCACGCGTTGTAAATTCTTTTCGCCGTTAACCTTAGAAATGTAGCTAGCAGGATTAATATTTCGAGATGCGAACGCAGAGGTATAGCTTGCAACAACGTCATCGATGAGCTCAAAGCATCTGGAATTTTCTAAAACAGTAGCTGGCAAATCTGCAGCAAAGGCCGAAGAAGATGCGACCATCATTGTCGCGGCAATAAACAAGTATTTAAATTTCTTCATAATAGTTCCTCCCATAAAAAAAAGTGCTGCCCAACATGGGGGTAGCACACAAATTAGATCAATTGTAAAACTATGAAATATCTTTAATTGTGATGTTATCGATAATGTAGGTAGGGGTATCAAGCCCAGGCATAACATTTTCTACTTCGGGTTCTGCCATATAAAAATCGAGTGCAACAAGGCCGGCGGCGGTATCAACTCCGGGCTGCGAATAGCCRTCATCTGCCCATTTGCCGGTCTTAACTCCGGGAGTGCCTATAATAGCGGCGTCCCAGACAATCTCGCGAGTGCTATTAGGTTCGATGGCAAAGAAAGTCATTCGAGTGTTTCCGTGAATGTCTGTGAGATTGCATCGAATCTGAATCGCCTGATCTAGAGGATTTGTTACAGATGCAACCATCGCCTTGCCAGGGGGAATAGTCCAAATTTGGTTCTGTGGAATGATGCTTAAGTTGTTGATGATATTCCAATCTAAAGAACGATCTGAGAGGGAAATTTTTAATGCTTTAGTGCCATCAATAACTCCGGTGGTYGTGCTAAATTCGGAGTTAAAAGAGCTTCCGGTAATTATCCAACTAGCAGTTTCGCTTTCAAAAGAAACCAATGGAAATTCCATAACGATAGGAGCGGTGCTTTCGGAAGCTTTTGCTGGAGCGGTTGTCATAATAGTAGAGCAAATCATTACGGCGGCAACTGCAGTAGCAAAAAGTTTTTTCATGGTAGAGACCTCCTAAAATTTTATTGTGTACTTCTTGTATATATATTCGCTGCCATAACAGAATTTATAGCAGTAGTATAAGCCATTATCATGGCAAATGCAATGACAAAAAATCTTGGCGCAACGCAGATAAATTTATTGCGGGGTCAATTTAAAGTCCCATTTGAAATCATTTAATAGATCAACATTGCCTTCTGGCATTACAAAATCAAAATTAAGTCCAGCAAGAACTCCTATAGGATTTGCGTCAACGAAAGTTTGTGAGTTGGTAGGCGTTAAAATTTTGATCCCCTTAGGGCTAGATAGAGAAAYATCTAAATTAGTGGTGCCCGCATTACCCAACAAAGCATACGTCTTAAACATCTGAACGTGCATAGTAACTGTATCTCCAGCCGCAACCATTAGCGTGCCATCTGCCGCCGTCGCAAGGTTTTTGCCATCCTTTTTTAATTGTACAGTCATCGAATTTGGAAATGCAGGTGGAGTTCCGCCAACCAAAGTTTTGCCCAATAATGCTTCGTAGTGAGTTTTTGGCAGCGGCATAAAAGCTGCAGCAGCTTCGGTCTTGCCAGGCTTAATGTTGGTGATKGCAAAGCTGGCACCAGAAGGCACAACTCCCTTTTCTACATGAATGTTATCGATAATAAACGCCATAGAAGATTGCCCCTCCATAATGCTAGGCGTAGGTTCTGCGGCATAGAATCGAATTGCCTTAATTTGGCTAGGGTCTACTCCAACTTGCGCGTATCCGGCGTTCCAATCGGCAGATTTTACGCCAGGCTCGCCCCAGTAAGTTTTGTCTATTGCGATTTCACGAGTAGAGTTTGCCGGAATTTTGAAAATAGTAAGTCGCGTATTGCCGAGGTTGTCGGTGATGTTTAAACGAATCTCGCTCTCAAAGTTATTTGGATTGGTTACCGAAGCTTTTAGCGTATCGTATTTGGTAAGGCTCCACACTGTTCCTGCAGGTGGATTGATGGTGCTAGAAGTAAGCGTATTCCAATCTGCTGCGCGAGAAGCGATATCAATTTTGAGTGCTTTAGTTCCGTCGGCATTGGCAATGACATCTACACTACCTGTTGCTGTTGGACCAGAAGTCCAGAGCACTGCCTCSGCGGCTTCAAATGAAATAGGAGCGAAGGCGATTGCTTTGGCTGGTGCCGCTGGTGCCGCTGGTGCTGCTGCCATAGTAAGTCCAACGTTAGACAATGCAACCACACCTGCTAGTGCAAACATAATAAATTTTTTCATAGATAAATCTCCTTTCAAATCAAATAAAGTGTTTGATTATCGAATTGTAATATTATCAATGATATAAACTGGGCTGGTAATGCCAGGCATAGTCTTAAGTTCTGGCTCCGCCATATAGAATGTCATTCCCTTGAGAGCGGACTTGTCGACGCCGTTTAGGTCGTATCCATCTGCGCCCCACTTAGAGTTTTTAACACCAGGAGTTCCGAGTTGCTCGGGCCCCATCACAAGTTCTCGAGTACTATTTGCAGGAATCGAGAAGTACACCATTCGGGTATTGTTGGCAGTATCGGAAAAATTGCATCGTAGTTGAATTGCCGCATCGAGCGGGTTTGTAACAGTGGCTACAACAGAAGTGGCGGTGCCCATATTCCAAATTTCTCCAGGAGGGATGATTGCAAGATTATTGCGGACGCCCCAGTTCATAGATCGTTCTGTAATGGTAACCTTAAGTGCTTTGGTGCCGTCAACTGCTCCTTCTGTTACAATTTCATGTATGTTTGATGGGCCAGTCACATTCCATTTTTTTGCAACGCCGTCCTCAAAAGATGTTATAGGAAAGTTACTTCCTTCTATAGGCATTGCAGGTTCCGCAGGTCCCTTTTCTACATAAAGATTATCGATTATCATTGAGGCGGCATTGATTCCCGGTATAAATTTTGGCTCGGGCTCCGGAAAGTGGAATCGCATTTCTTTAATAGTGCTGGTATCGAGCCCCTTGCCAGAATAGCCGTCGGCTTCCCATTTGGCACTTGCAACACCAGTTTCGCCAAAGTATTCTCCGGTAATTGAAATTTCTCGAGTGGAGTTTGCAGGAACGGTAAAGAATACTAATCTGTTATTTCCGGATGTATCGAGAAAGTTAATTCTAATAGACAAATCAAAATTTTCGGGGTTTGTCAGCGTGGCTTTTATTATATCATTTTTTGCCAAATTCCAAGGCGCTCCATCTGCAGGGGCAACCGTAAGAGAAGTAATTTTGCCCCAATCTGTCGTGCGTCCGTTCATAGAAAGTTTCATGGCCTTCGATCCATCGACAACGCCCGCGGTGCTGATAATATCATGGGAAGCGTATTCACCATAAACATTCCACTTTGAAGCTTCACCATCCTCAAACGAAACTTTAGCAAAATTCCCCACCATAACTATAGGAGCGGTTGCAAAAACTGGTGCTGCCGACATAGTGAACATAAGAGAAGTAATTGCGGCGGTAATAAATTTTTTCATATATTAGACCTCCAATTATTTTGCTCGAACATTGTCAATAATGTACGAAAAGCTTGTGATATCTTTCATAACAGCGGCTTCTGGTTCAGAAACAAAAAATTCAAGCGCTGTAATTTTATTTTTGTTAACCCCTTTTCCAGAGTATCCATCGCCTTTCCAAAGCGCTGCCTGAACCCCAGGAGTTCCTAGTCTTTCTGCATCTATAACGATTTCTTTGTTAGTTTTTGGTGGAATAGTAAAATATACCATTCTAGTATTTTTGTCAGCGTCTATAATATTGGCACGAATCTGAACGAGATAGTCATTGTCGTTGGTAATATGTGCAGTAATCATAGTTGCAGCGCCCATATCCCAAGTTTGACCTGCTGGAATTATATTCAATTTGGTAATTTTGCTCCAGTCAGATTGGCGTTCGGGAACAGTTATTTTAAGCGCATTGGTTCCGTCGACTGCGCCAGTGGCTACGATTTCTTTGATAGGTGCGGCGCCAGTTACGGACCAGTTGCTTTCGCCAGGCTCAAACGATGTRGTWGGGAAAGTTAGTATTGCAGCTGGTTGAACAACTCTGATGTTATCTATAATATACGATGCGCTAGTGACACCTTTCATAACAACAGCTTCGGCTTCAGAAAAATAAAATTCTATACTAGTAATACAAGAAGGATCGATGCCCTTTCCTGCGTAGCCGTCGCCGCTCCAAACATTTTCGRTAACACCAGGAGTTGCCGAGCCAAGCTTAACAGGACTCAAAACTATTTCCGCAGAAGCGCCACCGGCAATTGAAAAGTATGCCATTCTGGAGTTGCCCTTTGCRTCTTTAACTGTAGCTCTAAGTTGAATCAGCTCTGTTCCGGGGTTGGTAACGTTGGCTGCAATAGAGGTGCCGACGCCGATGTTCCAAACACTTCCAGCAGATGGCTTTGCAGTGAGTCGAGTTATGTTKTTGGCATCGGTTGCGCGGCTGGTCATATTTACTTGCAAAGCTTTGAGCCCAGCAGTCGAGCCAGATGTAACTACGGCGCTAGTAGCGTTAGGGCCAGTAACTTGCCAATTAACAGCTTCGCCATCTTCGAAAGAAATGGAATTAAAAGATGTTGCAAGTGACGCAGGAGCAGCGGCCATGACAGAGCCAAAGCTTCCTGCTGAGATAATTCCAGCGATCGCTAATGTAATAAATTTTTTCATAATAAATCCTCCTAAATAAATGATTATGCGGCAATAGGTGATGCTGCGGTTACTTTACTCTAATATTATCAATGGTATAAGAAAAATTGTTTATGCCTTCCATAACGGCAACTTCTGGTTCTGCAATAAAAAATTCGAGCGTTGTAATTTTATGCTTATTAATACCCTTTCCGAAATAACCTTCCGTATCATAGAACCACCGCTCGCTGTGAATTCCAGGAGTTCCTAGCTGCTCAGCACCGATAACGATTTCTTTATTAGCGTTTGCTGGAATCGAAAAGTATACCATTCGAGTATTTTTGTCGGCATCGGCAATGTTGGCGCGAAGTTGAAGCGCGTGGTCATTGTCGTTGGTAACAGATAAAGTAATCATGGTTCTGTCCCCCATATCCCAAACTTGGCCTTCTGGAATTATATGCAATTTGGTAACTTTTTCCCAGTCTGATTGGCGTTCGGGAATGGTTATTTTTAGTGCACTAGTTCCGTCGATGATACCAGCAAACACATTTGTTGGCGCCTCGGTTACTACAAACTGCGTGATAGGCGCTGCGCCAGTTACATGCCAGTTTGATTCCGAAGCTTCAAATGATGTAGTAGGAAAAGTAGAAACTGCTGGAGGTTGAACGAGTCTTATGTTATCTATAATATACGACGCATCAGTGAGATTTTTCATCGCGCTAGTTTCAGGAAAATAAAATTTGAGGCTGCGGATAGAACTAGTATCGATGCCGTTGCCCCAAACAGTTTTGGCAGCGCCTGGGTTTGCAGGGTCCAAAACTATATCCATAGAAGTGCCAGCAGGTATTGAAAAGTCTGTCATTGCGGAGTTGGTCCTTAGGTCTACAATTTCGGCCCTAAGCTGAATCAATTCTGTTCCGGGATTGGTAACAGTTGCGGCAATAGATGTGTTGATGCCTAACTGCCAAACGAATTTGTTAGCAGGTGTTACAACGAGCTTAGCATTGCTATTGGTTGAGTGGTGAGGTATATTTACGTGCAAAGCCTGAATACCATCTGTGGCCCCTTGTGTAACTATCGAACTATTAGATCCTTGCCAATTCATAACTTCTCCAAGTTCAAAAGAGATAGGAGCTAAAGGTGCTCGATCGAATGCTGGAATACCGAAGGCGCCAACGGTAACGCAATTTCCAACAGAGATAATTCCGGCGATTGCTAAAGTAATAAATTTCTTCATGATAAACCTCCTAGGTAATAATTAATGTAGTAATAGTAGTTGTAAAAAGAGTTATATGCGAGACTCCTGGTGTAATAAAAATAAATTTATTGTACAGCAACTGTAGTTTTTGGCAATATTTTCCTCTTTGATAAATCATCATGCAAGCGTAGTAACAGATGCTGGTTTGAGAGCGATGTCATCTTTGCATTGAGCTTGGCATTATCAGAGATATTGGTTGAGTGGCGAGGTATATTTACTTGCAAAGTCTGAACACTTCCGGTGGCATCTTCCGCCATTATTGAGCTATTAGATTTTRTAATCTCCCAGTTCGTAACTTCGCTACATGTAACAGAGATAGGAGCCAAAGGTGGTGGATTTGATGATGCAACACCGAAAATACTAATAGTGAAAAAGTTTATAATAGAGATAGATACTATGATTGTTAAATTAATAAATTTCTTCACGATGTAATCCTCCTAGCTGATTATTTCATATAAACGTAACAATAGGAGCTGCATAAAGAAGTTATACGCAAGGCTCCTGTTGTAATAATGTAATTCAGAAAATTTATTGCGCAGGTACAGCGACAGGAGCTGGCTTGAGAGTGATGTTGTCGATTATATAAACTGGAGACGCGACACCAGGCATAACTTTTTCGAGCTCTGGTTCGGCAACATAAAAACTCATGGCTTTGATAGCAGTTTCGTCGACGCCTTTTTGGCCATATCCATCAGTTTTCCAAGATCCGTTAGCGACGCCAGGCTCACCGAAAGTTTCAGCCGTATACATAATTTCGCGAGTACTATTGGCAGGAACTAGGAAAAATGCCATCCTGGTATTGCCAACATTATCAGAGATATTCCATCTAATTTGAAGACCTTGATCGGACGGATTAGTAACAGATGCGGCAACAACCTGGCCCTCTGGTACGCTCCAAATGGTCCCAGCTGCTGGATTTACATGAAGCTTAGTGAGAATGCCCCAGTCGGTTTGGCGAGTTGTAGCCGTAACTTTAAGAGCCTGAGTTCCATCTACAACGCCAGCGTTAGTGACAACTTCAAATTGAGCAGCAGGGCCGCCAACAGCCCATCCGTCAGCAGTTTCGAAAGACATAGTAGGAAGTGGAACGGTAACAGTTGGAGCGGCAGGTGCGGCAGGTGCGGCAGCCATGACAGAGCCAAAGCTTCCGATAGAGATAATGCTTGCGATTGTGAATGCAAAGAATTTTTTCATAATATTATCCTCCTCGATGAATAATTATTGTGCAGATACAGGCGTTAGTTTAAGAGTGATGTTGCCGATGATATAAGATGGAGATGCGACATCAGGCATAACTTTTTCGAGCTCTGGTTTGGCAACTGACTATTGCGCAGATACGAGATCTGGTTTAAGAGTGATGTTGCCGATGATATAAGATGGAGATGTGACATCAGGCATAACTTTTTCGAGCTCTGGTTCGGCAACTGACTATTGCGCAGGTACAGCAACAGGAGCTGGCTTGATGGTGATGTTGTCGATTATATAAACTGGAGACGCGACACCAGGCATAACTTTTTCGAGCTCTGGTTCGGCAACATAAAAACTCAAGGCTTTGATAGCAGTTTCGTCGACGCCTTTTTGGCCATATCCATCAGTTTTCCAAGATCCGTTAGCGACGCCAGGCTCACCGAAAGTTTCAGCCGTATACATAATTTCGCGAGTACTATTGGCAGGAACTAGGAAATATGCCATCCTACCATTGTTTGCGCTATCAGAAATATTCCATCTAATTTGAAGATCAGTAGCAGCAGGATTGGTGATAGTTGCAGCAACAACATGCCCTTCTGGTACGGACCAAAGGGTGCCGGCAGGAGCATTGATTCCAAGTTTTGTAAGAATGTTCCAGTCGGTTTGGCGAGTTGTCGCAGTAACCTTAAGAGCCTGAGTTCCATCTACAACGCCAGCGTTAGTGACAATTTCGAATTGAGCGGCAGGCCCACCAACAGCCCATCCGTCAGCAGTTTCGAAAGACATAGTAGGAAGTGGAACAGTAACAGTTGGAGCGGCAGGTGCGGCAGCCATGACAGAGCCAAAGCTTCCGATAGAGATAATTCCCGCAATTGCGAATGCAAAGAATTTTTTCATAATATTATCCTCCTCGATAAATAATTATTGTGCAGATACGAGATCTGGTTTAAGAGTGATGTTGCCGATGATATAAGATGGAGATGCGACACCAGGCATAACTTTTTCAAGCTCTGGTTCGGCAACTGACTATTGCGCAGATACGAGATCTGGTTTAAGAGTGATGTTGTCGATGATATAAGATGGAGATGCGACACCAGGCATAACTTTTTCAAGCTCTGGTTCGGCAACTGACTATTGCGCAGGTACGAGATCTGGTTTAAGAGTGATGTTGCCGATGATATAAGATGGAGATGCGACACCAGGCATAACTTTTTCGAGCTCTGGTTTGGCAACTGACTATTGCGCAGATACAGGTGATGGTTTGATAGTGATGTTGCCGATGATATAAGATGGAGATGCGACACCAGGCATAACTTTTTCGAGCTCTGGTTTGGCAACTGACTATTGCGCAGATACGAGATCTGGTTTAAGAGTGATGTTGCCGATGATATAAGATGGAGATGCGACACCAGGCATAACTTTTTCAAGCTCTGGTTTGGCAACTGACTATTGCGCAGGTACGAGATCTGGTTTAAGAGTGATGTTGCCGATGATATAAGATGGAGATGCGACATCAGGCATAACTTTTTCGAGCTCTGGTTCGGCAACTGACTATTGCGCAGATACGAGATCTGGTTTAAGAGTGATGTTGCCGATGATATAAGATGGAGATGCGACACCAGGCATAACTTTTTCGAGCTCTGGTTTGGCAACTGACTATTGCGCAGATACAGGCGCTGGTTTAAGAGTGATGTTGCCGATGATATAAGATGGAGATGCGACATCAGGCATAACTTTTTCGAGCTCTGGTTTGGCAACTGACTATTGCGCAGATACAGGCGCTGGTTTGATAGTGATGTTGCCGATGATATAAACTGGAGATGCGACACCAGGCGTAGCTTTTTCGAGCTCTGGTTTGGCAACTGACTATTGCGCAGATACGAGATCTGGTTTAAGAGTGATGTTGCCGATGATATAAGATGGAGATGCAACTCCAGGCATAACTTTTTCGAGCTCTGGTTTGGCAACTGACTATTGCGCAGGTACAGCAACAGGAGCTGGCTTGATAGTGATGTTGTCGATTATATAAACCGGAGATGCGACACCAGGCATAACTTTTTCAAGCTCTGGTTCGGCAACTGACTATTGCGCAGATACGAGATCTGGTTTAAGAGTGATGTTGCCGATGATATAAACTGGAGATGCGACATCAGGCATAACTTTTTCGAGCTCTGGTTCGGCAACTGACTATTGCGCAGATACAGGCGYTGGTTTAAGAGTGATGTTGCCGATGATATAAGATGGAGATGCGACACCAGGCATAACTTTTTCAAGCTCTGGTTCGGCAACTGACTATTGCGCAGGTACAGCAACAGGAGCTGGCTTGAGAATGATGTTGTCGATGATATAAACTGGAGACGCGACACCAGGCATAACTTTTTCGAGCTCTGGTTCGGCAACATAAAAACTCATGGCTTTGATAGCAGTTTCGTCGACGCCTTTTTGGCCATATCCATCAGTTTTCCAAGATCCGTTAGCGACGCCAGGCTCACCGAAAGTTTCAGCCGTATACATAATTTCGCGAGTACTATTGGCAGGAACTAGGAAATATGCCATCCTACCATTGTTTGCGCTATCAGAAATATTCCATCTAATTTGAAGATCAGTAGCAGCAGGATTGGTGATAGTTGCAGCAACAACATGCCCTTCTGGTACGGACCAAAGGGTGCCGGCAGGAGCATTGATTCCAAGTTTTGTAAGAATGTTCCAGTCGGTTTGGCGAGTTGTCGCAGTAACCTTAAGAGCCTGAGTTCCATCTACAACGCCAGCGTTAGTGACAATTTCGAATTGAGCGGCAGGCCCACCAACAGCCCATCCGTCAGCAGTTTCGAAAGACATAGTAGGAAGTGGAACAGTAACAGTTGGAGCGGCAGGTGCGGCAGCCATGACAGAGCCAAAGCTTCCGATAGAGATAATTCCYGCAATTGCGAATGCAAAGAATTTTTTCATAATATTATCCTCCTCGATAAATAATTATTGTGCAGATACGAGATCTGGTTTAAGAGTGATGTTGCCGATGATATAAGATGGAGATGCGACACCAGGCATAACTTTTTCAAGCTCTGGTTCGGCAACTGACTATTGCGCAGATACGAGATCTGGTTTAAGAGTGATGTTGTCGATGATATAAGATGGAGATGCGACACCAGGCATAACTTTTTCRAGCTCTGGTTCGGCAACTGACTATTGCGCAGRTACAGGCGCTGGTTTAAGAGTGATGTTGCCGATGATATAAGATGGAGATGCGACACCAGGCATAACTTTTCAAGCTCTGGTTCGGCAACTGACTATTGCGCAGGTACAGCAACAGGAGCTGGCTTGAGAATGATGTTGTCGATGATATAAACTGGAGACGCGACACCAGGCATAACTTTTTCGAGCTCTGGTTCGGCAACATAAAAACTCATGGCTTTGATAGCAGTTTCGTCGACGCCTTTTTGGCCATATCCATCAGTTTTCCAAGATCCGTTAGCGACGCCAGGCTCACCGAAAGTTTCAGCCGTATACATAATTTCGCGAGTACTATTGGCAGGAACTAGGAAATATGCCATCCTACCATTGTTTGCGCTATCAGAAATATTCCATCTAATTTGAAGATCAGTAGCAGCAGGATTGGTGATAGTTGCAGCAACAACATGCCCTTCTGGTACGGACCAAAGGGTGCCGGCAGGAGCATTGATTCCAAGTTTTGTAAGAATGTTCCAGTCGGTTTGGCGAGTTGTCGCAGTAACCTTAAGAGCCTGAGTTCCATCTACAACGCCAGCGTTAGTGACAATTTCGAATTGAGCAGCAGGCCCRCCAACAGCCCATCCGTCAGCAGTTTCGAAAGACATAGTAGGAAGTGGAACGGTAACAGTTGGAGCGGCAGGTGCGGCAGCCATGACAGAGCCAAAGCTTCCGATAGAGATAATGCTTGCGATTGTGAATGCAAAGAATTTTTTCATAATATTATCCTCCTAATTTTGATATAATTATTCTGGAAATATAAAAATGATCTTAACGGTTTTTATCATATATGTATTTAGGCATAAAAAATACTAGAAATAAGCAAGGGTTAAAATCATATTTGTGAAAAATACCATTTTAATTATTTCCATGTTCTACTATTATAGTAATAAAAAGGTAATCTGTCAATCGGTATTTGTTACAAAACATTAACTATAAATATGCGATGACATTACATTATTTTCCAATAAAAAAATGGGCAATGGTTATAGTTGCCCATTTCATTATATCGAATTGGTTAATAAGTGTATATGGCACATCAAATTTAGTGATTTTGGTGATTTTTTCTGAGTAAATATTTTATATACTGGATGCGTTGTTCAAGTCGTCTAAGTCGTCTAAGTCATCTGAATCATCAAATTCACCCAAATCATCAAAGTGTTCGGTAATTTCTAAGTTTTGCAAATTATCAAACCTCTTAAAGGCATAATAATCTCGAACGGCTGTATCAATTTCGTTTAAAATTGACTGGTTTTCTTGTAAGAACTTTTTGGCATTCTCTCGGCCTTGTCCGATTTTCGTGCCATTATATGAATACCAAGCTCCACCTTTAGCAACGATGTCAATATTAACGGCTGTGTCCAATATATCTCCAATAGAAGAAATTCCTTCGCCATAGATAATATCAAATTCTGCTTGTTTAAATGGAGGAGCAATTTTATTCTTAACAACTTTTACACGAGTTTTGCTGCCGATTATTTCTGTCGCATTCTTGATAGTTTCGGCTTTTCTGATATCAAGTCGTACAGAAGAATAGAACTTGAGCGCGCGTCCGCCCGGGGTTGTTTCGGGATTACCAAATATAACGCCCACTTTTTCTCGAAGCTGATTAATAAATATAACTGTACAATTGGATTTATTTACTAGCCCTGTAAGTTTTCTAAGTGCTTGCGACATAAGCCTAGCCTGAAGACCGACATGAGAATCACCCATATTTCCGTCGATCTCCGCACGCGGAACTAGCGCTGCCACAGAGTCTATTACAACAAGGTTTATGGCTTGAGAATGAACCATAGTTTCGGCAATTTCTAATGCTTGCTCACCGTTATCGGGTTGCGAAACATACAAGTCGGAAATGTTTACGCCCAGCCTTTGCGCATACTCAGGGTCTAGAGCATGCTCCGCATCTATGAATGCGGCTATGCCTCCGCTTTTTTGTACCTCTGCAATCATATGGAGTGTTAAAGTGGTTTTTCCAGAAGATTCGGGGCCAAATACCTCKACAATTCTGCCAATAGGAATACCTCCAGCGCCAAGAGCAATATCGAGGCTAATTGCTCCGGTAGAAAATGTTTTGATTTTTGTATTTATAGAATCTCCAAGTTTCATAATGGAGCCTTTTCCAAATTTTTTCTCAATCTTTGATACAGCTTCTTCAACTGCTTTTAGTGCATCTGTATTCATATATACTCCTCAATATTAAAAATTTTGTAGCAGTCGAGCGAGATGCTGTAACGCATATGCCGTAGTGAGGCTTCTAATCTCTGTTCTCGTACCGTATAAATTAACTTTAAAACAACTTATGTTATTGTTTAATGCAATGCCTATATAAATTAGACCAACGGGTTTAGCAATAGTGCCACCAGTGGGTCCTGCAATACCGGTTGTTGAAATAGCAACGTCTGCACCAGTTAGTTTTTGCGCACCTAAGGCCATTTCACGAGCAACTTCTTCGCTTACCGCACCATATTTATTCAGCGTTTCTTCCGTAACACCTAGTGTCTTTATCTTTGCCGCGTTAGAATATGTTACAAAAGCCTCGTTAATAATATTAGACGCACCACTCACATTAATTAATCTCGAAGCAAGCATACCGCCCGTACAAGATTCTGCAGTAGTAATAGTAAAAGATTTTTCAGATAGAAGGTCATAGACCAGTTCTTCTGCTACCTTTTTAGTATCGCCAATAACAAAAGTTTTTAATCGTTCGACGATCTGATTTTTATAATAATTTATATTGGTTAAAATTTCATCTTCTGAATGGCCATATCCCTTGATGCGGATGCTAACAAACCCTTCGCCCAAATAGGGAGCAACCTCAACGCGACGGTCTGCAAAGACACCAAGGAGGTCATCGATTTCAACAGCAATGTAGCTTTCGCCAATACCAAGCAAACGAACTTCTTCGGTTAAGCACATCGTATCTAACATCTTAAGAACAAAATTCTTAATAAAGTAGTCAAACATAGGGCGAAGCTCTCGAGGAGGCCCAGGAAATAAAGCAACAGTAATGCCCTCATGATCAAAYACACAACCAGGGGCAGTGCCGTTATGATTAGGAATAAGCGACGCAGTGGCAGGGAGCAGGGCTTGTTTATAATTACTATCTAGCATAGTTTTTTGAAGCTTTCTAAAAAATTCTTTGATCTCGTCATAAGCTTCTTCACATAGGATCAATTCTAGTCCAAAATACTCCGCAACAACCTCTTTGGTMAGATCATCTTTAGTAGGCCCCAATCCACCACATAAAATGATCATATCTGCACGCGCCTTTGCAACATCTAGAGCATTGCAAATATCCTCGGACCTATCGCGAATAGCAGTGTGATAGCAAACTTCTAATCCATATTTTTCAAATTCACTAGACATAAAGCTAGCATTGGTGTTGACAGTATAACCATATACAACTTCATTTCCAACGGCAATTAATTCAATTTTCATAAATATAAACTCCTTTGTTAATATAGTAGCATCTATAGAAGCTATAGCATCTGTAACCTCCCGATGGTGTGTAAAAATTCGGTTGGCAATACACTCTCAAAACGCATAAACTGTTGTGATGAAGGATGAATAAAACCCAACACCCGCGCATGGAGCATCTGAGTTTGCAGATTAAATAAATGCTTTGAGCGTCCATATAAAGGATCCCCCAGAAGTGGGTGACCTATACTAGTTAGATGTACTCGAATTTGGTGAGTGCGCCCTGTTTGAAGCGAAAGCTCGATATGAGTGGCATTGCCAAAGCGTTCAAGGACGCGGCATTCGGTAACAGCGCGTCGGCCATTTTCTACAATAGCCATTTTCTTGCGATCCTTAGGATTTCTAGCAATAGGTCTATCAATAGTGAAAAAATCTTCTTTTATATTTCCATATACTAGCGCATTATATTTTCGTTCAATATTATGATCCTTGAGAAGATCTGATAAAAATACGTGAGAATGATCGTTTTTGGCAACCATAAGAAGGCCGGTGGTGTCCTTATCTATTCGATGAACAATGCCAGGACGAATTTCGCCATTGATGCCAGACAAGCTATCTTTGGCATAAAAAAGCAGAGCATTAACGAGTGTATCATTGTAATGCCCTGCACTGGGATGAACAACCATATTTTTGGGTTTATTTACAATTAAAATATCGGAGTCTTCATATATAATATCGAGCTTAATCTCACTCGGAGTAATATCAACTTCGCGAGGAGGCGCAATAGTAAACTCAATGGTATCTCCAGTTTTAATTCGAGTTCGAGCTGGTGCGACTTTACCATTTATAAGAAGCAAACCGAGCTCTATTTGTTTTTGGATATATGAGCGTGTATACTGAGGCAGCTGCTCAGTTAAAAATTTGTCTACTCGTATATCGGCAATATTATTTATTGTTAAAAGTAGTTTATCGTTCAAAATGTCATCCTTTTTCTATTTTATTTTTGTGTGCAGCAAAAAAGTCTTCTAACATAAGACCTCCGGCAAGGAAAATGGTGCCCGTCACAACACATACATCGGCAATATTAAATACAGGAAAATCGATTAATATAAAGTAAAACATATCGACAACATATCCCAAGAAGACGCGGTCGATCAAATTGCCAATGGCACCGCTGATAATAAGTGTGAGAGAAATTTTATAAAACGTTCCCAACTTAGTGTGAGGAATTCGAGGCCAATAGAACAAAATTCCTCCCAAAACGATAATGGTAATGATAATAAAAAACCACTGCCTGTCTTGGAACATACCAAATGCCGCGCCACGATTTTCGACATACGCAAAATGAAAAACATCTTGAATGATCGGAATATCGGCCGCACCTTGTAGTGTATTGACAGCCCACCTCTTTACAAGCTGATCAGCAACAATTAATATAATAGAAATAAATAGTAATAAAAGTGTCATTGTATTCCTTTCTTGGTAGCATCAGTAACATTGGTAACATTTGGATTTGTAGGTGAAAGGTTAACAGTTTGGACCAATTCATCTATGGCATTGCTGAGAAGATTTTGTATGGTACCAGCGGTTTGAATAACTTCAGATGGATCAAAAAATAGAGATTCTCTTGGTGGAGCATTGGCTTGCGGAGTATTTGGTTGAGTAGGTTCGGGTTCATCAACAAGAACTGAATTATCTGTGGTGTTGTGACGAATGACCTTACTAATTTTAATTTTAGTAGACTGAGTTTTGGGATTTGTCACCGATGCGACAACATTAGGAGTCGCCATAGCTGACGCAACTTCAGGAGYCGTCGCAACTTCAGGAGCYGYCGCACCTTTAGGAGTCGTCGCACCTTTAGGAGTCGTCGCACCTTTAGGAGCCGCCGCACCTTTAGGAGNCGNCGCACCTTTAGGAGTTGCCGCACCTTTAGGAGCCGTCGTACCTTTAGGAGCCGCCGCAACCTCAGGAGTYGYCGCAACCTCAGGAGTCGCCGCAACYTCAGGAGATGTCACTTTGGGACGAATTATTTTAGGTGTAACGGTTTGCTTTATCTCAGACCCCACTGGTTCAAGTTCGGGAGATGGAGGCGTATGTTTTAAGCGACGATCTATTGTACTGGTTAAAAGTTCAACTGATTTACTAATGCTTTCAATAGGAGAAGGTTTTTCTAAATTTGTGAGATGTTCCCTAACCGTATTTGTAATGATAGCATAGATTTTGTTATAAGAATTAACAAGCTCCTGTAGCTCATTTTTACTTTTTTCGAGCAATGCCTTGGTGTTTAAATCGATATCGTGAGCGCTCCTGATCGCCTCGTTGCGAATAGACGCGGCATCGCTTCGAGCTTTTTCTCTCATTTGCTGAGCATCAATTCGTGCGCTATGTTTAAGTGTTTCTATGTCTTTTAGAATAGATTGCTTTTGGCTAATAGCGGATTCTTCGGCATTGCGTTTGGTATCAGAAGCTGTTTTTTCGGCAAGAACCAGAGCGTTTTGAATGGTTTGCTCCATGGATCTGTAATATTGAATTGCCTGGGATAAATTGGTATTTTGATCTTGAAGTGCCTGGTTATCAGCAAGTAGAGTCTCGATAGTATCGCATACGTCTTGAACGAACGAGTCAACATCTTCTATGCTATACCCACGCAAGGTAGTTTTTTTAAATTCTTTGTTTCTGATATTTTCAATGTATAACATGTAATATCCCCTTTTATTAAAATCTCTTAACTTTAATGTAAATTTTCTTTTTCTTGCTGAGGCCACCTATTTCGTCTAGAATTAATTTTCCGTAGCCTCTAAGTGTAAGAGTATCACCTGTTTTTACACTAAATGAACTATTATTTATAACCAGCCCATTTAACTTAGCTTTTTCGGATTTAATAAGTTTGCTAGATTCGTTGCGTGAAAGATTAAATATAGCACATAAAATAACATCGACTCGCAGTGAAGAAACCGAAGTAGTAATTTCGGTGAATTTGGGTACAGGTATTTCGAGTTCGTTATTGCTAATAATAGAGGTTTCGATTTTGGTAAATCGAGCAATTTTCGATAGGTTAAATCGTATATATTCTGCAACATCAATATGACAAAATACATAGGCACCAAAAGAGGTGACAACGATATCTCCTATTTTTGCTCGACTAATTCCAAGAGATAAAATACTGCCTAAAAAATCTCTGTGCGTTAATTCTTTACCAAACCCAGTTTTTACGTCTATTTTAAGTATAGCAATGGGATTAACGAGGGGCTCATCAAACGGTGTGATACATACAATCGAGCGGCTAGCTTYGGGGTATCCACCCARCAAATAAAAATCGGTTGTATATTTAGATAAAACACCATTTGCCCAGTCGGTTTCATAAAAATCAGTAAAGAACTCCCTGTATTCTGATTCGTACTTACTAATAGTTTTGAGAAAAAGCTTTTCCTCAGCTGATTTTATGTTTTCCCAATTAATTTTCATTTAGTTTCAGTCTCTCTTTAGAGTAATGGATTCTGGTAGCATAACATAAATTTTKGATGCAAACATTTCGAGCGTACCGTTAACGGCATAGCTAACGCCAGACAAATAATCAATAGCACGTTGAATTTCTGGGTCAGACAATCTCTCCATATTTACAATTTGAGGCTTTTTGTCTCTAATATATTTTGCAACATCACCAGTCGCTTCGTATCCAGACATAGTTACTGTTACCAACTCTGTAAGACTAACCTCCTTTTTTTCTTTTACAGTTTGTGCTGCACGAATAGAAACAGGAGGTGTATATACGGTTTCTTTTATCACAGGTTTAACCTCCTCGAACATAATATTTTCATGAGTATCAGAAAAATCGATATCTTCGTCATAATTTTGTGCGAACATGTTTTTTAACCATTTCATTTGTTTTCCCCCCAGGTTATTATCTTAGCCCTAAAAAT
>NZ_ABEQ01000031.3 GCF_000171335.1 Candidatus Epulonipiscium viviparus | reverse complement strand
AAGCCTACGACCAAGGCAGGCTATAAGTTAGAAAGTGTTTTTTTAAATTTTTCTTCGCATTCCCAAGAACAAAAATAATATTCAGTTCCACCTACAAATAATCTATAAGCGTCTTCTTTGTTTATAAGTTTATTACAGCAATACGCCTTAACTTGTATTGATTCATTTTTTGGCATTGTTTCTTTTTCTATTACTTCTATTTTACCATTTACAATAGCAATCCCCGTCACATTTGGGTTATTTTGATTATCTTTCAACACCTTTCTCAATTTAAAAAATCCTATCAAACTATTAATGATTCCAACAAAAAATATAATCAGTATAAATTGCATCAAAACAGTTTCCAATCCCATTACGCATCCCCTTTGCTTTTTCTTTTATTATATCCATTATTACATAAAATTATGAATCCAAAAAGACTGCTCATTCGAACAGTCCCCCTAAATTTTTTATTAAAAGTATTCATTAGCCAAGCCATAACTACATATAATTTACTACGATAATCTATAATGAAAACGAGATTTTAGATCAAATATAAAAATTATGCGATCTATTTCATAACTGCTACTTGTAAGTAGGTATTTCTTTAGTGACTAGCTATAAAAATATATCCTAAATCTCGTTATTAAATAAAGTTATATAATTAGTATATGCGTCATTTTAAAATGAGTGAACTATTTTCTAATGTTTCAACGTATAATTTTCTTTGCAATAGGGACAACCTTCTTTCCGCCGGGGATGTTTTTCAAGTCTTCAATAGTAATTGCTTTAACCAAAATTCCAATAATCAAATATAAAACCATTGCTGATATAACTGCTATTGTTAAAGCTAGCACTGTTTTTTCACTTATCATATACACTATATTATATATAATTCTGGAAAACAATCCCATCCAAGCCGCCGCCAATAGAGGTCTTACTACCATAGATTCATATTTTAATCTAAATCCTGTTTTCTGTTTTAAATAAGATAAATTTAATATGGCAAAAATTATATAACATATTGTTGTACTATATACCACGGCATAAATATTAATGGCCGAAAATTGCAAGAATATAAAATTACAAGCTACTTTGGCAACACAAGCCACTAACGCATTTTTGGTTGCTACTATCTGCAAGCTAATTCCTTGCAAAATCCCGGTTGTCAACTGTGCAAGTGCAATAAATATAATCGATACGCTTCCATATAACAAAAGTTTATGGCCATCTGGCGAACTTTGATATAATGTTTCCATTATGGGGGCACTAAAAATTGTTAAACCTACTGTTGCTGGTGCGGCTATTAACATTCCTATTTTTAAGATCATATTCATTTTTTCTTTTGCGATTTGGTATTCACGTTTGGCCACGCTACTTGCTATTGATGGTGTTGCTGCCATAGAAATGGTCAAAATAACGGCCACAGGTACATTGATCAACGTTAGATACTTACCTAAATATTGTCCTGTTAGGCTATTGGTAATTTCGTGAACAGTCATAGCGGAGCTGTTGGTTACATCTATAGCTCCRGCTGTTTTTGTTGCCAAAATTTCCTCTATCAAATGAGGTAAATAAGTATTCAACATTAGTGTATCTATATTTGTTATGATGGCAAAAATTGATGTACTAAGTACAATTGGAATTATAGTAATTAAAATTGAATTTAAAATCTTACGACGAGACTCATTCTTAAAAACAGAATTATCATTTTTTTTAATATTAAGTGTTGGCCTTATTTTAACATAAATAAATAAAATAATGATCAAACCACATATTGCACCAATCCCTGTACCAAGTGTACTTCCTGTCGCCGCGGCTACCACTCCAAATTCCACAAATACAAATGCTAATATAATACTAAATATCGCATTAAAAACTTGTTCTACCACTTGAGAAATAGCAGTCGGAGTCATATCTTGTATTCCTTGTAAATATCCCCTCGTTACTGCCATAATAGTAACAATTACACAAGTAGGGCTTAATGCTCTTAGCGGCATAGCCAGATCCTYATTTTTCATCAATGTCGCTATTAATTCTGCACCAAACCAGAGCATCGCAGCTAATATAATAGATATTATAAACCCATACACCAATGCAATTTGATAAACCCGGTGTGCTTCTCTATTTGCGCCTACTGAACGTCTCTCGGATACAAGTTTTGATATTGYAGTTGGCATACCAATAGCCGTCAKTGTAATTATTAAAACATATATATTATATGCGCTRGCATACAAAGCATTCCCCTGGTCTCCTATCAAATTTGTAATAGGAATTTTATATAACATCCCTATTATTTTACTTACAAAAGAAGCAACCGCCAAAATAGCTGCCCCTTTTAGAATCGTTTGTTTCATTATTTCCCCCGTTCCGCCAAACCTACGATTGCCAGAAAATTTCAATATCATCTCCACTTTTAAGTAGTTGAGTAAAAGAAACATCTCCACCATTTAATCTCAATGCTACATTTCCTCGTCTAGCATTCAAATCAAAATCTATAAAGTCAAAAATATTAACAAACATATATTCGTTTAATCCACGCAACCGCACTGGCTTACCATTTACCTTAACATCTAAAGTTGTTCCGCCTGTATCTATTTCTAAAACCTCTTTTATTACTGGTTCTTGCTTGTTTTCAAAAAAACCCTTTGTAGTAATTATATCACTATCTTCTAAAATATATCCATCTTCTGCTATTTCTCCATTAACATAAAATTTATCAGTAACAGAACCCATAAACATATTCACAAGTTTTTTGATATCGCTACGTCCTATACTTATAATATCGTCCCCTGATTGAATGATATACTCTGGATTTAATATATCACCATTTTTTAAGAAAATTGGTAGTGGAATTTCATTTTCTTCTATATATACAATAATCGAATCTTCCAGATAATCTCCTATAGTACAGGTCGCATCTTTTCCCTTTTTGCCTGCTATTACCTGAATTTTATCTCCAGATTTTATTTCGGCATCTAAGCTCGTAATCTTACCATTTAACCAGATTTCTCCAGCATTTCCTACATCGCCTTTTATCAATATTTCTTTTTCATTGAGTGTAAACGCTAAATCATTTCCTTTTGCTGGAAATAAAGATTCGTATTTAAAGTCTTTGGCCACAAGAGCATCCATTATCACTACTTTTCTATTATCTATTAATTCTAAATCTTCTCCATTAAATTTACACTTAATCCATCTATCGCTTTTTTCAGTTGCTCCTACAAGACAAATTCCATATGGGGTTATAACTTGCGGACCACTCACTTCTTTTTTTTCATCAATTATACTGTCCACTTGTTCTCCGCTTCTAAGAGTTACATATTCTTCATTTATTGCCGCTTTTTCAGCTATTTTTTCAATTAATCCTACAACTTGTGCTCCTCCACCAATACAAAAGATTACTCTCGGTGGTGCTCCTCCATTAAGATCTATCAACTTGTCAGCAATCAAAGTTGCTAAGTTTTCTACTAACGGAGCAATCAGTGTTAAAATCTCTTTTCTACTAACTTTATATACTCTGCCAATTATGTCATTAAACTCAATATTATCAGATGATGAAATGTCTCTTTTCACTTTATCTGCCACATTAAAATCGAGAAGATATTTTTGCGCAATTGCTTCTGTGATCTCATCACCTGCAAAAGGAATCATGCCATAGCTCAAAACAGAGCCAGCTTTTGTAATTGCTATATCACTAGTTCCTGCTCCGACATCAACCAATGCTAAATTCAATGCTCGTAAATTTGGCGGAATGATTGCCGTTATAGCTGCAATAGGCTCCAATGTCGAGTGTGTAACAGTTAGTCCCACACGTCTCGTTACCTCTTTTAGACTCTCCATAACAACCTTTGGCAAAAATGTAGCTAACAGCTTCACACTTGCTAATCTTCCGCTCTGTCCTTCCAATTGTGCTATCTCTTGTCCTTCTAAAATATAATTAACTATAGAATATCCTACACAATCATAGTTTTCACTTCCATCATTAATTTCTTTTTCTAAATTTTTCTTTGCGATTTCTAGTGCAAAAAGTTCTAATTCATCTACGTATGCCTTAGTAAATAAGATAGTCTCATCATATTCTTTTTTTACCTCTACAACCTGAGTATTTAATACTCTCCCTGCCGCTGCGATAGATACAGTAGTTAAAGTTTTTCCAATAGCTTTTTCTATTTCATTCTTAACGCATCTAACGGTGTATGCAACTTTAGAAACATCGTGTACTTGCCCATCTATCATTGCTCTTTCTTCGTGTTCTTTGATAGCACTTTTTACGACAACAAATTTATTATCTCGTCTATAACCTACAATCCCTATAATAGTTCTTGTACCAATATCGAGTCCAAAAATTAAGTCTTGATTATCTGGATTGATAGTAATCATCCCTTTCTGGTTAAATTAAAAAAAGACACGACCAGCGTGTCTCCATGATTGTTAGGCGCGTCCCATATATTCACCGGTTCTAGTATCAATTCTAATTTTCTCACCTTGCTCAATGAATAGAGGAACCATAACTCGAGCTCCTGTTTCTACAATGGCCGGCTTTGTCGCACCTTGGGCTGTATCACCTTTGATTCCAGGCTCTGTTTCTGTAATTTCGAGATCCACATTTATTGGTGGTTCAATTCCAAAAACTTTACCTTCGTGAGATAAAACTTTTACCATTTCGTTTTCTTTCACAAACTTAAGGCTTCCTTCGGCATCTTTGGTGTTAACCGCAATTTGCTCATAAGTTTCATTGTCCATAAAGTGGCACAACTCACCGTCTTGATACAAGTACTGCATATCCTTTCTATCTATATGTGCTCTTGGCACTTTCTCTGAAGGTCTAAAAGTACGTTCAATTACTCCACCTGTCTTTACGTTTCTCACTTTACAGCGCACAAATGCGGCACCTTTTCCTGGTTTAACATGTTGAAATTCTATGATTTGACATAAATTTCCATCCACTTCAATTGTTACACCGTTTTTAAAATCTCCTGCTGATATCATTTGTTTTTTCCTCCTAAATAACGTTTTATAGCCAGTTTAACCTACTTTACAAAATTTTTCAACGCCCCTAGAGGAAAAATATTTATAAATGCAATACTCTACTTTTTATTTCTTTGGTTTTGCCATTGTTCCAAAAGTTATCACCCAAGTAACCACAAGTTCTTCTTATTACATTCATTTTATTATGGTCAGTATTTCCACAGTTTGGACATTCCCAATTTAAGTCACTATTAATACAAATTTCTCCTTCAAAATTGCACACATGGCAGCAATCAGATTTTGTATTAAATTCTGCATACTGAATATGATCATAAATATATCTGATCATTTGTCTAAGCGCCTCTAAATTATTTAACATATTTGATATTTCTATATATGAAATGCATCCACCTGTTGAGATTCCCTGAAACTGACTTTCAAAGTCCAATTTTCTAAATGCATCTATTTCTTCGCGCACATCTACATGATAGCTATTGGTATAATAACCCTTATCTGTTATATTTTCAATATTACCAAATTTAGCCATATCTATTTTTGCAAATCTATAACATAATGATTCTGCTGGAGATCCATATAACCCAAATCCCAGTCCTGTTTCTTGTTTCCATCTATCCACAGTCGCTTGTAAATAATTCATTAACTTTAATGCGAATTTTTCTCCTTCTTCAGATGTGTGACTAACTCCACGCATTAGCATAGTCACTTCGTATAATCCTATATATCCTAAAGATATTGTAGAATATCCATCCATTAGCAATGGATCTATTAGTTCTCCATCTTTGAGCCTTGCTATTGCCCCATGTTGCCAATGAATAGGTGACTCGTCTGAGAGCGTACCTTTTAAAGCGTTATGCCTACACATCAATGCTTGAAAACATAAATCCAATCGATTATCTAATAGATTCCAGAACATTTCTTCATTATTACGTGCTATTATTCCTATTTGTGGCAAATTTAAACTTACAACGCCCTGATTAAATCGCCCTTCAAATTTATAGTTGCCTTCTTCGTTTTTCCAAGGTGATAAGAAGCTTCGGCATCCCATGCATGAAAAAATTTGTCCTTCATAGATTTCTTTCATTTTTTTAGAAGATATATAATCTGGATACAACCGTCTAGCGCTACATTTTATAGCTGTTTCTGTAACATAGTCATATTTTCCGCCAGTTAAATTATTGTAATCATATAAAACATAAATAAGTTTTGGAAATGCGGGAGTGGTAAAAATTCCTTTTTGATTTTTGATTCCTTCATAACGTTGCTTTAAGATTTCTTCAATTATGAGTGCAATTTCATCTGCATATTCATCTTCTATATCTAAATCTAAAAACAGTGTTACAAAAGGACTTTGACCGTTTGTTGTCATCAAGGTATTGATTTGGAATTGAATTGTTTGGACGCCACTAGAAAGCTCTTTGGCGGTGAGAATATCAACTGATTTTTTCAGTGCTTCTTCATCTGCTATACTATCTTTTAAAAGCTCATAATATTTATTTCGACTTCTCCTCAAATATTTTCCTAAATGCCTAACATCTACTGATTGCCCACCATACTGACTGCTAGCCACTTGTGCTATTATCTGTGTCATAACCGTACATGCAACCTGAAAACTTTTTGGAGACTCTATCATTCTTTTATTTATCACTGTACCATTATCTAACATATCTTTAATATTAATTAAACAACAATTGAAAATTGACTGCATAAAATAATCTAAATCATGAAAATGCAATATGCCATCATCATGTGCTTGAACAATTCTAGTTGGAAGTTTTTTCCTTCTTGAGATATCTTTAGAAACTTCTCCAGCTATCAAATCTCTTTGAGTTGAAGCCATCATAGCATTTTTATTCGAATTTTCATTCATAACTTCTTCGTTGGTGAGAGCTATAATGCTTAGTATACTATTGTCGGTCGTATTAGTTTCACGCTTGAAGGCTTGTATGGCTCGATATCCCTCATATGACTTTGCAGTAATTTGATGATTATTATCTATCAATTTCAAGTAAACTTCTGTCTCAATTTGGAAAATTGTCGGGATTACCTTTGGTGTTTGCAAAAATTTTTCTTTTATCTCAAAAGCTATTTTTTTTGCAATCTCAAGATTTACCATGCCACTCCCAAATCTCATTGCTTTAACAATAGCATTATAAATTTTACCTTCATCAAACTGTACTACTTGACCATCTCTTTTAATTACATCCACAGAAAAACCCTCTTTCCTTGTTATCAAAAATTAATACAAATACTATTGTATAACTAAGTTCTATAAAATTAAAGTATTGACTTTTATGGTAAAATATGCATACTATTAGAAAATAATCGAATCAATTTTGAGTTGTTGTTATATTTCTGAGCTATATGGGGCAAAATAGAAAATAAATAAAAAAAGATTAGTTTAAGCTATATTTTTTTTTTAAAATGAGTATAATGAACAAATAATGTTTCAAGGAGGACTTTAAATGTTACACGACGAAGAAGTAATCGAAGATGACCTAACTATGGCCGATTTTATGTCAGAGGTTGACAAAACCATGGCAAAAATTCATAGAGGTGATATACGCAAAGCCACAGTTCAAGTAGTGGAAGAAAATGGAATTATYGCAAGTATTGGTTACCACACAGATGCTTATCTCCCTTGGCGAGAATATAGCAACAGAGAATTTGACAAATCAGAAGTTAAGATTGGCGATGAATTTAACGTTAGTATTTTACGTTTAGATGATGGTGATGGCAATGTTTTGATTTCAAAAAAGAAAGTAGAAAACGAAAAATCTTATGATGACATCGAAAAGATGTTTAAAAATAAAGAAATTGTAACTGTAAAACTAAAAGACGTTATTAAAGGCGGTTTAACAACTAGCATAAAAGGCGTCCGTGCGTTTATTCCTGGTTCTCAAATTACAGATACATACGTAGAGGATTTACACAGCTACGTAGGTAAAAGTATTGATGTTCAAATCATTGAATTTGTACCACAAAAACGCAAATTAATTGTTTCCGGAAAAGCTCTTGCTAAACAAAGACGCCTCGAAAAAAGGCAAGCTCGTTTGGATCAACTGCAAGAAGGCGAAAAATATATTGGCAAAATTACCAAACTTATGAATTATGGTGCTTTTGTAGATTTAGATGGAATAGAAGGACTAATTCACAATTCGGATCTGTCTTGGAGTAGAATTAAACACCCCAAAGATATTGTTCAAGAAGGACAAGAAGTAGAAGTTAGTATTATTTCTATAGATAGAGAAAACGGCAAAATTGCTCTGGCTCTTAAGGATATCAACAATGATCCTTGGGAAAATACGGTTGCAAATTTGGAGGAAGGCCAACTAGTTAAAGGGATTGTTACTCGATTTGCCCTATTTGGTGCATTTGTGCGCATAGCAGACGGTGTGGAAGGCTTAATTCATATCTCTCAAATTAGCACCCCTCGCCCGACAAAACCTCAAGATGTGTTAACTTCTGGTCAAGAAGTAGAAGTAAAAATAATCAAAATAGACAAGGCCGAAAAAAGAATCAGTTTGAGTTTAATTGCAGCCTTAGATGAGATAGATCCAGAAACCAAGAAAATGTATATGGCATAATTAAACGGAGCTACCGACGTAGCTCCTTTTTAAGGAGGAGAACTATTGGGTTGGTTAAAAAAAATCGGCTTATCTAAAAATAAAGAAACATATCAAAATAATTTTAATGATCTAGATATTGACAGTTTATTCACTAGCCTGCGATCCAATGCTATAAAAATCAAGAAGCAAGAGAAAATATTGGAAAACATATACCCTTTGGAAGAACCTTTAAAAGAGTATTTATCTCTTGATAGAAGTGTCAAAAACAATTTAACGATATTAGCCGGACGATACAAAGATAGTACTGATGAAAAAAATAAGCTGAATACTAGATTAATAAAAAATAATCCTGCATTGTCCAAAATGGAAGCATACGAAAGCGAAATTCCAGTGTTACAAAACGAATTAAAAGAAGTATCTACTTTAGCATCAAAATATAAAACTAACATAGAATATTTGCGCATTGAAAAAGATAATCTAGTTATTGACCGCGAAGCACTGCTAGTAGGATATGAAGCTTTAGAAAAAATTGGAATGTTTTTCCTTACATTACTTGGTCTCAGCCTTATAATAACCTTCACATTAATGCAAATAATTCGCGAGAGTGTTTGGGTGTATATGAGCATGATTTCAATAGCATTTATGGGRTTTGTACTTTTTTTGATTTTTTCTAAGGAAAGACTGGAAAGAGAATTAGTTCGAAATGAGATCCTTCAAAAAAAAGCTGCTAAATATATACAAAAGTTTCAGATTCATTATTTCACGCAGCAACAATATTTAGATTACCAATATAAAAAACTAGGAATTAATAATGTAGAACAATTAGATAACTATTTTACTAAATATCTCAAAAATAAAGGGCATGAAAGAAATTATCAGCAACACGTGCAAACGCTTCAAGTTTCCGAACAAAAAATTAAGGATACTCTTAGAATCAACGAAGTACCTATTAGGTATATCAATACTATCGAAGAATGGGTACTTAATCCTTACAAGTTAGAAGAAGCTAAAAACATGGTATCTGAAATGGATTCCATAAAAACTCAAATCACCAAAATGAAAGAATATGAGCAAGAGTTGTATGCCACACTTATGAATTATGGCACTCAAGAAGAATATGAAGATACTATTAAAGATAAAATGGGCGAATTTTATAAATGGATTAACGAAGAACTTGACCAAGAGGCATCTGTGTAATGAAGAAAATAACTATAGGCTTAGTAGCACACGTAGACTCTGGCAAAACCACTTTAGCCGAAGGGTTGTTATTTGAAAGCGGTAAAATTAAAACTGCTGGTAGAGTGGATAAAAAAGATGCCTTTTTTGATTCGCATGACTTGGAAAAAAGTCGTGGAATAACTATTTTTTCTAAGCAAGCTCAATTTGAGTACCAAAATTTATCCTTTATATTATTAGATACTCCAGGCCATGTGGACTTTGCATCGGAGATGGAGCGAACACTGTTTGTACTCGATTATGCTATCTTAATAATTAGTGCTACCGACGGGATAAAGGGACATACGCGAACTTTAGCCAAGTTGCTATCTAAATATAACGTACCGACCTTTATTTTTATTAACAAAATGGATCAGGCGGATACTGACAAGGCCGCTATCCTAGAATTACTTCACAATGATATAAGTGACAATTGCGTATCATTTGACGAGACTGCTACAGATTTTTTAGAAAATGTAGCAGTTTGCGATGATCTCACGCTCGAAAAATATCTCGAAACTACAAAATTAACTACGGCACAGATAATAAATTTAATTGCCACTCGCAAAGTGTTTCCCGTATGTTTTGGCTCTGCGTTAAAGCTGTCTGGCATTCGAGAGTTTTTGGATTTAATGGTAAAATATATGATTACACCGACATATGCAGAGTGTTTTGCTGCCAAAGTATTTAAAATTACATTTGATCCACAAGGAAATCGACTTACACATCTTAAGGTTATTGGCGGACATTTAAAAGTTCGTGAAATTATATCGTATCGAGATTTAGTGGAAAAAATTACCGAAATTCGAATATATGAATCTGGTGGATATAAAACTGCAACCGAAGTAGCTGCGGGCGACGTTTGCTCTGTATTAGGCCTAAGCAAAACCAAAGCGGGAGATACATTCGGCGAAAGCTTAGAATACAGCACCAAAATTGAACCCGTACTAAATTATAAAATTGTTGCAACAGACGAAACAAATATTAAAGTTTTATACGAATATCTACAGCAATTAAACCAAGAAGAACCCATGCTTAACATAATTTGGCGTGAAGATATTAAGGAGATAGAAGCCAAAATTATGGGCGAGGTGCAAATTGAAGTTTTAACAAGCATCATTAAGGAACGATTTAATGTATCCGTTACATTTTTAGAAGGAACAGTTGTATACAAAGAAACTATTCAAAACGAGGCAGTTGGGGTCGGTCATTACGAACCACTACGCCATTATGCAGAAGTGATGCTTAAGCTCGAACCTCAACCAACTGGTACCGGAATTGTAATTCATAATGCATGTGCATCCGAAAATTTAGAAAAAAATTATCAGCAACAAATTATTTCTTATCTCAAAAATAATGAACATAGAGGAATGTTGGCTGGATACTCTTTAACAGATATTAAAATTACTCTTTTAGCAGGAATTTCACACAAAAAACACACCTCTCCCAATGACTTTAAAGAAGCTACCCGACGAGCTCTCCGACAAGCCCTAAAACAAGTAGATTCCCTTATATTAGAACCCTATTATAATTTTGTAATTCATCTACCCGAAGCAAATCTTGGTCGTGCGTTAAACGATATCGAAAGATTTTATGGTGCAGGCTCTGTTTCCAATATAGAAAATCAAACTGCAATAATCACAGGACAAGCACCTATTAGTACTATTGCAGGGTATCAAAAAGAGCTTATAGCATATACTCGAGGATTAGGGTCCATTTCGTTTGAAATTGGTACTTTCAATAARGCACATAACTCAGCTGAAATCATTGCTAATGCCGCATACAATGCAGATGCAGATCTAGCCAACCCTGCATATTCCGTATTTTGCTCACACGGAGCTGGATTTATGGTACCTTGGGATCAAGTATTTGACTATATGCATTTAGAACAAACAGCGGAGAAAAAATCTTCTTCGTATGAACAATATAGTATTTCTGCAGAGGAAATAGATCAAATAATAAATAGGGCTACCGCAAATACAGAAAAAAAGCGTAGCTGGAAAAAAGTTATTGAACCAAAAGAGAAAAAAGAAATCAAAGCGGTAGAATATAAATTTGCTAAGAAGAAAGAGTATATACTTGTCGATGCATATAACGTCATCTTTGCTCACACCGATTTTCGAGAATTAATGAATAAAAATCTTGACAGTGCCAGAATAGCGTTACTCGACGAACTTACCAACTACCAAGCCCTAAAAAGATGCGAGATAATTGCTGTCTTTGATGCATACAAGGTTAAGGGCGGCGTTGAGACCATGGAAAAATATCACAATATCTATGTAGTATTTACTAAAGAAGCGCAAACCGCCGACCATTATATCGAAAGATTTGTTCATCAAAATGTAAAAGAGGCCAGAATTACCGTTGTAACTTCCGACCACTTAGAGCAATTGATCATCATTGGCAAAGGCGCCAATGTAATGTCTGCTAAAATTTTTAGAGCATGTATGCAATTGGAAAGCAATGAGCTGTTAGATGAATATCTAACCACAAATCGAATGGAAAAAAATTTTGGTTTTGGAGATTTACTTTTGTAACTAAGTATGGCTAATTCACTAGTCATACTTTTTTTGATAATAAAAACAGCGAGTAACATAACAGTGGTGCTATTCTATCCACAACTTGATGCTACTTATATCGAAAATCTCTAGTTCAATATTGCCTTTTATTTCAAAGTTATTATTTGRGTTTTTCATAAAGAATCTACTGGTAAACACAAATTCTCCATCATTCAGATATATTTCCATTATAGATGCATCAATGAAAATTTCAAAATTATTCAAATTCTCCAGTCTAACTTCACGAACACTACCATATTTTTTCATAAAATCTGTTTGCAATGTTTTAGTTCTATCAACTTTAAATACATTAGATTTATAACACAATTTAAGCGCTTCGTTATCATTTACAAATAAATTTATCTCAAATTCTTCGTTAAATATCTGACTTCTAATATAGCAATGAAATAAATTAGAGTGATTATGGCTTCCTTGAACAAATTTAACGTTATTATCAAAGTCAACCATTGAATAAATGGCTTCGTGTGGTCTTTGATACAATTTATCATTTTTTATACACAGCACTCGCGGCATTGTTAGCATTCCTTGCCATGAAAATTTATCTGACGGATACTGCGCGTCCGGAACTCCTGCCCATCCCATTAAGATTATCTGGTCATCCATTCCCGCAAATGTCTGTGGAGCATAAAAGTCAAACCCTCTGTCTAGCTCATCCCAATGTTTTGTGGTAAATTTTGTATTTTCTCTATCTCCAATAGCATAAAGRCAACTATAGATATTGTTAAATCTACTTTTCTTAGGTTTTATTCCTTGAGGACACCATATAAATACGTCTTGGTTATTTAACTTAAATAAATCTGGGCATTCCCACATAAAAACATCTTCATTATCAATTTCAGAAACTATTAATTCACCCAGTAACTTTGTAGTTTTTTCATCCATTTCACAAATTATAGCACAACCTGTTAAATCCTCTCGTTGCGCTGCACATATAAATTGAATTTTACCATTTTGTATCCAAGGTTTTGGATCTCGTAAATGTTCTGTATATCCTTTTGGAGTTTCTAAAATACATTGCTTTGAATGAGTTTTTCCTGTTATTTTATCTATAAGAGCTACATTTTGATAACTAATGCGCTCTAATTTTTTTCCTTGCCTCGTGTTACCTGTATAGAAACAAAGCAACCCCTCTTCTGTTGATAGTGCTCCGCCAGAATAACATCCATGAATTTCAAAACTTTGAGTTGGTACAATAGGATCAATTTCTGTAAAGTGTATAAAATTTTTTGTAATTAGATGCGCCCAATGTTTCATTCCATGAATACTATCATACGGATACCATTGAAAAAATATATGATAATTGTCTCCATCAAAAACTAATCCATTAGGATCGTTTAACAGTCCTGTTTTTGGATAAATATGGTATTTAGGCAAATAGTTCCTATCTTCTAACACTATTAATCGAACTTTTTCTAATTCTCCAGGGCTAGCTGCATCTATTGATCTATATTTCGATAAAGAGTTTTTTGTATTCATTTTAATTCCCTTCTATTTTTATTCATCTTTCATTACTTCATCTGGCACGCCAAACCATAATGTTAAAAAATACGCTAACACACCAGTTGCAACTGAAATTCCAACATACCATAATAACTGCTTAATATCATAAACATATAGTAATATTCCAGCAATACCAGTTACCCCATTAGCCGTTCCCGCCAAATTCACTAGCATACAAACCACCCCAGCAAATCCTGATACTATCGATGCTATTAACATAGGTTTTAAATTATATCTCATATTTACACCAAAGATTGCCGGCTCTGTAATCCCTAGCCATGCTGAAACTGTTGCCGAGGGTCCAATTTCTCTAACACTTTTCTTTTTGGCCTTTTTGGCTATAGCAAGGCACACAGCGCCTTGAGCAACTGCTGTCATCGAAATAATAGCATTGAATGGATTTAGCCCAGTCGCTGCCAATAATGTTAATTCTAACACATTAAATACATGGTGTACACCGGTGACAACGATAAACATCCAACAAAATCCAATAATAAATCCGCCTATTCCATAAGGCAATCCCATAACTACTGTTCCAATATCCAACAAAAGATTTTCTACGACATGAAAAACAGGTCCAATTGCAAACAATGCTAGAAAAGCTGAGAGTAACAATGTTAAAAATGGTGTAAACACTAAATCTAACGCATTCGGGATTTTTTTTCTCAAATATTTTTCAATATTAGATCCTACATATCCAGAAACTAATGCAGGAATAATGCTTCCTTGATACCCTACCATCGGTATAAATCCAAACACCATAATTGGTGTCACGCCGCTGTTTGGATCTGCTACCACATATGCATTTGGCAAAGCATTTGAAACTAGCATAAGGCCTAATAAAATTCCCAAAACAGGTGTTCCACCAAAAACTCTAAAAGCTGACCAACACACCAATGCAGGTAAAAATGCAAAGGCAGTTTCAGTGAGTATAGAGATAAATGTGATTATGTAGCTTGGAAAGCTATCTATGCTTAGGCCAAAAACTTCCAAAACTGCTGGATTAAATATGAGCCCTTTTAACCCCAAAAATAATCCCGTTGCTACAATAGCAGGAATAATCGGAACGAAAACATCTGCCAGTGTTCTAATAAAGGCCTTCTTAGTATTTTTTTGTGCAACAATCTCTTTGTTATTTAATGTATTTACACCCAACTTGGCTACTTCTTCGTATACCTTATTTACAACTCCCGTTCCCAAAATGATTTGATATTGCCCGGCATTAAAAAATACTCCCTTAATGCCGTTGATCGCTTCTACTTCATCATCATCGATTATTTCACGATTTGCCACGATTAATCTCAGTCGCGTTGCACAATGGGCCATAGAAATAATATTTTCTGACCCACCTACAGATTCTAAAATTTGCTTTGCAACCTCAACGTAATTCATACACATACCCTCTTTCTTTTTTATTATGCAACTATGTACGCGGATTCATTTTTGCATATAATAATATTTTCATATACTATAAAGCAAAAATTTAATATTGTAAATAGAATTGTAACAAAAATTTCCAAATCAACATAATTTTGTTACTAATTTACAATTTCATTAACTTTTTTTATACACTATTCACTATAACAATTATTTTAAAATCGACGATGCGGTAGACGCGCGAACAACCAATCGAGGCTCTACTTCTATCTGTGCAACTTCTGCGGCTAATCCATTAATTTTATCCACCGCTATATCTACACAATATTTTCCTATCTCTGCTGTTGGCTGCGCTATACTAGTTAACTGCGGATCCATCTTTGATGCAAGGATAGTATTATCAAATCCTGCCACCACCACATCTTTTGGAACATGATACGCTAATGAATTTAAACTCCTTATGGCATCACAAGCTGCGATATCGTTGTGGGCAAAAATCGCTGTACAGTTCAGTCCTGTTTCTTTGATACTACTCGTAACTGTCGAAGATTCATCGATTGCTACGCTAGTTTTAAGCTCAATCACCTGAGTAATTGTTGCTCCCAAAATCTTGGCGCTTTGTTGTAAATATAAAAATTTCTCACTCGCTAMTCTTCCAATATAACCGATATTATAATGCCCTAAACTCACAAAATGTTTTACTATTTCTTCAACTCCCTTRTCATGGGAAACCAGTACGCTGTCCAAATTTTCGAATTTTTTTGTAACCGAAATTATAGGAATCTCAAACCGCATTAGTGCTTTTTTAGATGCAGCATAATCTACAGGAATTGCTATTATGGCATCTACTCTCCGCATAAAAAACGTATTAATAATATTGCTTTCTCTGTGCAAATTACTCCCATGTGTTGCTATAATTATGCTATACCCCACTCTCGTTGCTTCGGCTTCTACTGCATTTACTATTTCAGAAAAAAATGGATTGCTTAAATTTGGAATGCTCACTCCTATGATATACGTCTTATTTCCTGCCAAGCTTTGTGCCACTTTGTTGGGTTGATACTTGAGTTTTTTCACCCAATACATCACATTATTTCGTGTTTCTGGGCTAATAGACGGATGTCCCGATAACACTCGTGATACCGTAGCTCTCGATACTTTTGCTTTTTCTGCTACATCTTTCATTGTCACCATTTTAGATCACTCCTCTGTTAATATTGTACACAAATAAAAATTCTCAATCTTCATAAAACTCCTTTTGTTGCGCTTTGAACTATCAACTAATACATAGGCTTTTTTAGAATGGTTTATCAAGAGTTCTTTTTTTGATGCCTCTTTTGCATTATAGGTATATATTCCTTCACCTTCTACAAAGCCATTGGCTCCTAAAAACACTTTGTCAAAATACATATTTGAAATCATTTTCTCAGTTAACGTTCCTTGCACAGATGCTTGGTCTTTGCGTATCTCTCCTCCTAACAAAATATAATTTATCTTCTTGCAGTTCAATTTGTCCAAAATCGATATAGAAGATGTAACTACCGTTAAGTATTTATCCTCCATATAATCAAGCATTGTCGTTGCTGTTGTCCCTGCATCAATGTAGATACTGTCGCCTTCTTCTATCAGTGCACACGCCCTCTTTGCAATTATGACTTTTTGCGCTGTATTTAAAAATTGCTTCTGAGATATCGGGTCATCGCCTTCGTACTTTTTTATACGTACTGCACCGCCTCGCATCACTTCTACCGGAAACGTTTGACTCAATTCTTGCAAGTCTCTTCGTGTTGTTGATAACGAAATATTTAGACTTTTTGATATATCTTTCATAAACATTACTTCATTTTGATTTAATAATTTTAATATTTGCTCTTTTCTTAGTTCTGGTATCATTATCGTTCCATCCTTTACTATTTATTCATATACATACAATAATAAAATACATATGCCATTTCAAGTTTTTTCTCAGATCCGATTATACTTTGCATTTCRTTGAATTGATTTGACATATTATGAACATATTCAATAATTAATAACCCTCAATCTCTTTAATTAACATCGCATAGTCTGCGTTTTGAATAACTGAAATATTATGGATAAATTATGAAATTTTCTGGAATATATTGACATTTATCAAAACGTATGATATAGTTAATATACTAATATCTTATATTTTTATCAAGGAGGATCATATTATGAAAATAGCAATTGGCAATGATCATGTGGCTGTCGCATTAAAAAATTATATCACGAAGTATCTACAAGAAAAAAATATCGAGGTTATTGATGTTGGGACAAATAACAATGATAGAACCGATTACCCAATACCTGCTGCGAAGGTAAGTGAACTCGTTACATCTGGCGTTGCCGATAGAGGCATACTTATATGTGGCACCGGCGTTGGAATTTCCATTGCTGCCAACAAAATTCATGGCATCAGAGCCGTTGTATGCTCCGAGCCATACTCTGCAAAACTATCTGTCGAGCATAACAATACCAATATTTTAGCATTAGGATCTCGAGTTGTTGCCGACGAATTAGCAAAGATGATTGTGTCGGAGTGGCTTGACGCCAGTTATGAGGGCGGTCGACACCAAAAACGAATCGATATGATCACTCAATTAGAGGTTAGCGGGGTACTTACATTATGAAAATATCCGCATCTTTAATGTGTGCCGATTTATTAAATCTAGAGGCTAGCATCAGGCAATTAGAAAAAACTGATATCGAAATGTATCATATTGATATTATGGACGGTCATTTTGTTCCAAATTTATCTCTCAATTTTGACACTCTTGCTGCTATACAAAAAATCGCTACCAAGCCCCTTGATGTTCATCTAATGGTTACCAATCCTCAAGATTACATATCAAAATTGGCCGCACTCAATGTCGACTATATCGTTTTTCATCTCGAAACTTGCAACAACCCCATTCGGCTACTAAACGAAATCAGAGCGCTTGGCATCAAAGGCGGAATTGCACTAAACCCTAAAACTGATCCATTGGCACTTCAATATTTACTCGACTACGTAGATCTTATCGTTATTATGACTGTGGAACCTGGCTTTGCTGGACAAAAATTTATCCCAAGTCAATTATCTAAAATTTCAGCCATCAAAAACATGTGTCAAAATCGAGATATCTTAATAGAGGTCGATGGCAATATAACTCTCGAAAATGCACGGAATTGCTATAATTTGGGCGCTGATATCGGTGTTTTAGGAACTTCAGTTCTCTTTAAAGCAGACGCTGATTATATCGCTGCCACCACAAAATTTCGAAACTATGTAACAAATATTATTTCAATTTAATTATCTCCAATTTGAGTATGGCACTGGTCATACTTTTTTTATTGCACACATGAATAATTACAGTTAAAATAAGGAAAAATATCTAAAAAACATAAGGAGGAAAATTTAATGGCTACAATCAAAGATGTTGCACGCGAAGCAAACGTAGCAATCTCCACTGTATCCAACGTTTTAAATAATGTTGACGTCGTGAGCGAAGCTACCAAAAACAAGGTGCTTTACGCTGTACAAAAACTAAATTATACACCAAATCTCAATGGCAAATTTCTCAAAAGCACAAAAACAGGCTTCATCGGAATCTTTTTGACCAGTGTTGCGGGACCATTTTTCAATCAACTTATAGATACTATTCATCAAGAATGCCGACAGGCTGGCTACGGRTTGATCATTTTCTTAAACGACAAAAATAATGCCGAAGAATCATTTCGGGCCATTTTAGGCAAACGAGTTGATGGTGCTATCATTTTAAACGAAACAATTACGCAAAAACATTTGGAAGTCTTTCGGGATCTGCAAATGCCCGTTGTCTTTCTCGATCGCCAGGTTGAATACAAAACTATTCGCAGCGTCGTGATGGACAATATGCAAGGGATCTACACAGCAGTTAATTATCTTATCCAGCTCGGACATCAAACCTTCGGATTTCTTCATGGATACCAAAACAATTATGACAACAAGGAGCGCTATAAAGGATATCTTCAAGCAGTTGCAGATGGTCAGTGCCACTCCATCTTAGAGTTACATGGCGACTTCTCGGAATCTTCTGCCTATAAAGCAATGGCCAATGCGCTTTCTCACAATATTCATCTGCCAACTGCTCTTATTGCGTCAAACGATCAAATGGCCTGCGGTTGTATTGAAGCTCTCAAGTTTGCMGGATACCACGTGCCCTCAAACATCAGCATCGTCGGCTTTGACAATATAGAAAAAAGTGCCTATTACACCCCCCCAATCACCACCATCGACCCTTGCGCTGCCGAAGTCGGAAAAGTTGCGGTAAAAGTTATTTGCAATCTCATCGACGGAACTGCCACGCAAAGCCACACAATTCCTACCAACTTAATTATTCGCGAGTCGACTCAAATCTGTTTAACAAAATTTCTTTGTTAATTATCGAAATTAATTATTGACATTTCTGCAAAAATTATATATAGTATTTTTATATTAAAAACGTTTTTATAAGTAATTACTTACATAAGAATAATCCATTCTTCCATATATATTTGCTTCTACGAAGAATGCTATAATTATGTGTATTCCAAAAAAATTTGATTATAATAAGGAGAATGCTATGAAAAGTAAAGTATCTAAATTCACGRAGTTTGCTAGAAAAGTGGCTGCGGAAGGCGCTGTGCTACTAAAAAACAACTCTMAMTTTTTGCCTTTAGCTAAAGATGAAAAAGTTGCGGTATTTGGTAGATGCCAAGCAGATTATTATAGATCTGGCACGGGCTCTGGAGGCGCTGTTAACGTCGAATATAAAACTGATCTCATAAATAGTTTGGCTGCACGAAATTTCGTAACAATCGATACACATATCAAACATCTATATGATACTTGGCTTGCTCAAAATCCATTTGATGATGGCGGCGGTGGCTGGGCCTGCGAACCTTGGTGCCAAATCGAAATGCCGCTTGAAGCATCTGCCGTTGAAGCTGCTGCTAACCAAAACGACAAAGCAATTGTGGTGATCGGCCGAACTGCTGGAGAAGATAAAGACAATATGGCAGCAGAGGGAAGCTACTTTCTCACTGCAGCAGAAATTGAAATGCTAAACGTTGTCAAAACCAATTTTGCTAAGGTTGGCGTTATCGTAAATGTAGGCAATATCATCGATATGTCTTGGGTTGATGACAAAATCGATATGGTCATTTATTCTTGGCACGGCGGAATGGAGGGCGGAAATGCTATCGTCGATGTACTAGTTGGTGATCTAACTCCTAGCGGCAAGTTGCCCGACTCTATTGCGACGACCATCGATGACTACCCATCAACTAAAAATCATGGCAGCGCAACCCAAAACTTTTATGAAGAGGATATTTATGTTGGATACAGATATCTCGAAACTTTTGCAGCAGATCGCGTCTTATATCCATTTGGCTTCGGGTTATCATATACTCAATTTACAATCAGCAATGTTACTGGAACTATTCATGCCGGGACTGCCAAAATYACAGCAACAGTGACCAACRTTGGCGATGCATATTCGGGTCGCGAGGTTGTTCAGGTATATTTGCAAGCACCTCAAGGTCAACTAGGAAARCCTACCCGAAGCTTAGTGGGTTTTRCCAAGACTCCGCTGCTTGCACCTCACGAATCYACTGTGGTAAAAATTTCCATYCCATTTTATAGCATGGCTTCATATGACGACTCGGGGGCGACAGGACACAAATCTGCGTATGTATTAGAAGCYGGCGAATACATTTTTCACGTTGGAAACAGTGTGAGAGAAACTGTTATCGCCGTATTTGACACCAGYTTGGTTCTCGACTCCACAAAGATTGTTGCCCAGCTCGAAGAAGCGCTTGCTCCAACCACATCGTTTAATCGAATTAGGCCCGATGCATCTGGTAATGTTGCATACGAAGCCGCTCCAACACGCACTGTCGACTTGGCTGCACGCATGACCGCAATGGCACCTCAAGCAATAGCAATCACTGGTGACGCAGGAATTAATCTCAAAAATGTTATCACCGAATCTGATATGGAAAAATTCATTGCGCAACTAACTGCAGACGATCTGGCCGCCATAGTACGTGGCGAAGGAATGAGTCATCCGCAAGTCACTCCGGGCACTGCATCTGCTTTTGGTGGGGTCACTACTCATCTGCGAGACGATTTGGGAATCCCTCTTATGTGTGCTGCAGACGGACCTTCGGGCATCAGGATGGAAAGCGGACGCACTGCAACTCAGCTTCCTATCGGAACACTCATCGCTTCAACGTGGGACGAAGCCTTAGTCGAAGAACTCTACACTATGGAAGGCGAAGAGCTCAAGAACAATTATGTCGATGTACTACTCGGTCCTGGATTAAATATACACCGAAGCCCTCTAAATGGCCGCAACTTCGAATACTTTTCAGAAGATCCATTGCTGACCGGAAAAATGGCTGCCGCAGTAGTTCGCGGAGTTCACCAGGGCGGTGCCGAGGGAACATTAAAGCATTTTGCTTGCAACAGCCAGGAAACGCATCGTCACGAGGTAAATGCAGTAGTTTCAGAAAGGGCCGTGCGTGAAATTTATTTAAAAGGCTTCGAAATTGCTATCAAAGAAGGAAATGCTAAGAGCGTAATGACAGCGTATAATCCTCTAAACGGCATTTGGACTGCATCAAACTATGATTTGAACACCACAATTTTGCGAGGCGAATGGGGCTTTGACGGCATAGTGATGACTGACTGGTGGGCAAAAATGAATGACTGCATCGACGGCGGAGAAGGCACTCGACAAAACGTTTCCAGCATGGTACGCGCGCAAAACGATTTATATATGGTAGTAGGAAATTTCGGTGCCGGAAGTAATATCAGCCAAGATAATATTCCCGAAGACCTTGCCAGCGGAAAGTTATCGATTGCCCAACTACAGCGCTCTGCTAAAAACATCTGTAAATTTGCTCAATCCACTGTTGCAATCACACGAGATGAACTAATCTTCGGAAAGCCGCAACCGCTAGTAGCGCAGGATATCTCGACAGAAGGGCTGGAAATTGTTACCACAGAGCTTTCGTTTACAGGCAAAACGCACACTTTTGCATTTGCCAACGATGGGTCCTATCAATTGGATGCCACATTTAATTGCTCTATGCCCGGCCTTTCGCAAACCAGCTGTAACGTATATATAAACGGCAACCTGGTAACCACGATCCAAAGCGGAAATACTTCCGGAGAGTCCGTTACGCGCCAGCTGGCCAACCTCGATTTGCATCCTGGGGCATACACCATCACGTGCGAAGGCGTCAACCCAACATTCGTCATCGACAAATTCACATTCACAAAACTGTAACTCGCTCCTAATCATCCGGCCAACGCTACAGCATGCGATTTCGATTATGCTTCAACTACTGCGAAAGCCGCAACCGCTAGTAGCGCAGGATATCTCGACAGAAGGGCTGGAATTGTTACCACAGAGCTTTCGTTTACAGGCAAAACGCACACTTTTGCATTTGCCAACGAGGGGTCCTATCAATTGGATGCCACATTTAATTGCTCTATGCCCGGCCTTTCGCAAACCAGCTGTAACGTATATATAAACGGCAACCTGGTAACCACGATCCAAAGCGGAAATACTTCCGGAGAATCCGTTACGCGCCAGCTGGCCAACCTCGATTTGCATCCTGGGGCATACACCATCACGTGCGAAGGAGTCAACCCAACATTCGTCATCGACAAATTCACATTCACAAAACTGTAACTCACTCCTAATCATCCGGCCAACGCTACAGCATGCGATTTCGATTATGCTTCAACTACTGCGAAAGCCGCAACCGCTAGTAGCGCAGGATATCTCGACAGAAGGGCTGGAATTGTTACCACAGAGCTTTCGTTTACAGGCAAAACGCACACTTTTGCATTTGCCAACGAGGGGTCCTATCAATTGGATGCCACATTTAATTGCTCTATGCCCGGCCTTTCGCAAACCAGCTGTAACGTATATATAAACGGCAACCTGGTAACCACGATCCAAAGCGGAAATACTTCCGGAGAATCCGTTACGCGCCAGCTGGCCAACCTCGATTTGCATCCTGGGGCATACACCATCACGTGCGAAGGAGTCAACCCAACATTCGTCATCGACAAATTCACATTCACAAAACTGTAACTCACTCCTAATCATCCGGCCAACGCTACAGCATGCGATTTCGATTATGCTTCAACTACTGCGACAACACCAATTTTAATATTACTATTGAAGGAGTTATTTATTATGAACATCACATTTTTAGACGGAGCATTAGGATCCAATCTTTTACAGACTGCTAGTGCCAATGTTTTTGAACTTAATCTCACTCACCCCGATTTGGTTGCACAGCTTCATCGCGAGTACGTTGCTGCTGGTGCTCAAATCGTTGCTAGCAATACATTCGGTGTGAATCGGATCTCTGCTGCCAAAACGAAATACGCTGTTGGAGAGCTTATTGAGGCCGGGCTACAAATAGCTTTTGATGCCATTTCAGATACCGATACTGCCAAAGTCGCGTTTGATATCGGACCTCTTGCCGCGTTATTAGAGCCGTTTGGAGATCTGTCTGAAGAGGAATGCTCCGAGATATATGCCGAAATTTTGGCCAGCGGAATCTCACAAAAGCCAAACTATATATTTTTCGAAACTTTTATGGATGTCGAAATGCTAAAACTTGCCGTCGCTGTTGCAGATAATTATGATGTACCGATTTTGGCGGCGATGTCTTTCTTGCCAGTCGGAAAAACCATAATGGGCAATAGTGTCGACGACTTTCTCGCAGCTATGAGCAAATTTAAAAATGTAGTTGCCGTCGGGCTAAATTGTTCCGACACTCCAACTAATCTTGCGAAAGTGGTTCAGGAATTTGCCGCGAAATCTAGCTGGCCGATTATAATAAAGCCCAATGCAGGATTACCTCAAAGTGTAGATGGCGAGATTTCTTATGCGACCGACGCCGAGTTCTTTGCTGCCGAGATGGCATACGCGCTCCAAATTCCCAATGCTTATGTTGGTGGCTGTTGCGGCACCACCCCATTACACATCCAGCAGCTGGTGGTGCAGTATTCCAAATAGCTTTGATTATCCAAGGTTTCTCAAATATACAAACATCTGGCATGTATATCTATACTCTTAGCAATCCATACTATAAAGGCTAGGACAAATGAGTAGTGTGTGAATATTATCTTTAGATTACCAAGTCAGATTACAGCAAAGGAGAATGACATTATGAAAAGAAGTCTAACTTTTGGTTTAATGGCACTAACTTTAGCATGCGGAGGAATTTCCAACTATGCAGCAGTAAATAATGACGATATCGTAATACTTTATAGAGGGAATGCAGACGAAAAACTTGGGTATACTGGCATTTCGGTATATGCTGATGAATTAAAAGAATTGACCACAGTTGATTTGCCTGTGTATGATTCTCCCACAATAATTCGAAGCGGCGATACTGATGTAGCATTTGTAGGAATCACGCGAAGGGACACTGGTGCCGACAATTTGTATGACAGCGTTCAGGAATCGGTTAACGCCGCCATTACAGATGGTGCGGACTATGTAATTGCAGTATCACATTTGGGTGATGATTTAGGTTTAAGGCCTTGGCGATCAGTGGATGTTGTCGCAAACACTGTTGGGATTGACGCTATGATAGACGGAAACCCCGACAACGAGATGAGCAATTTCTTGGTGCAAAACGCAAACGACGAAGATGTTATCGTAACCTACACGGGAGACGAGTTTAATACTGTCGGTAAGATTTTGATTAACCCAGAAACCCACGCAATTAGTTCGGAGTTTTTAGAGGGCGATTTGCTACTTCCATATCGAAGTATTTACAATGAGAATGCTCTCAATCTTACCTATCCGTTCTTAGACAGTATGCATCCAAATATCGATGAAATATATCCGCTGATAAATACTGATAATACAATAGATGTTGATTTTGTAGATGAATACGTCATTGCACCGAATGACAACCTTTCTACTATAGCGCAAAATATCTACGGAGATGCGAGTCGATATCTCGAAATTTATGAATTAAATAGTGACATTATCGAGAATCCGAATTTAATCTATCCTGGTCAAGTTCTACTCTTGCCTATATGATACACAAACGCATAAAGTAGGGTGCGAATCGGCGACGCATCCTATTACTTATTTAGCAGATCCCGGTGCTCTTCTATAAACTCGGMAACGCTCGCGTCGGATCCAAATAACGTTTGCACTTGCTCRTTATGCACCATYGCTGCAGCTGATTCTAGTGCTGTATCCCAAGCAAAAACTCCTGTCTTATATTCTGCTAGCAAGTCCTTGATTTGAATTAACAGTGGATTGAGATTTCTCTCGTCCATTTCAACATCCCATCCGCTAAATCCAGCGCCTGTCTCATATGCSGCAATCCCCATTTGCTCGTTGATATATATYGCAAACTTGGCTGCCTCTTCTTTGTGTTTCGTATTTTTGTTCACCCAAAACGATTCTATAAACCCTCCTACATAATCTGATTTCTCGCCCTTCCCTTCTATTATCGGAATATCTAATGCTATGATTTTGTCGGGATTTATTTGTGACTCTTCGTTCAGATAAACTTGGTTTGCAAACCAGCTTCCCGTAATCCTCATTGCTGCCTCGCCGTTCATAAAAGCAATGTTGGCAGCATCATAGCCATTCTCTAGCGGATTTTCGCCAAATGCTTCCATCTCCACTAGCTCCACAACTTTTGCTGCAGCCTCGGCATAACCTGGATCATCTCCAAATGTTGCTTCAGATTTTAGCATACTATTTACATTTGCAGCTCCCACTTCTCTCATTACCAGTGCCTGATAGATGAATGCCGCATCCCAGCCGTCTTTTGCGCCCGATGCGATTGGCGTTACCCCYTCCAAAGTTTTCAATTTTTCGCAGGCAACAAGCAGTTGATCGTATGTAGCTGGCAGTTGCGCATCCGCCTTAGCAAACAGCTCTGTGTTGGCATAAAGAGACATCACCCACGAAAATGATGGCAATGAATATATTTTATTATCAAACTCAAACGCTGAAATTGCGCCAGGCAAAATTTTTGTTAGATCTGTAATGTATTCATCCAGAGGCAATAGCTTGTTTGCATCAACCAACTTTTTTGCTGTCCCCGCTCCCCAATAATAAAATATATCGATGCTATCCGCTGTTCCCGCAAACTCTGCCGCAATCTTGGTTTTATACGCTTCTGTTGATAGCGTTTTGGTAGTAATGGTAATATTTGGATTCATCGCCTTATATTCGGCAACTGCAGCTTCGTAAAGCGATTTTAGCTGATTAGATTCATTTGTCCACTGATGCCACACGTTTAGATTTACTATATTTTCTGAATTTTCTTCTACATCTGAAACCTCCGCTGCACATGAAACAAAACATACTGTAATCATTCCATGTACCATTAGCAATAAAAATTTCTTCATACTTTTCCTCCCGTTACTGTATCTCTTTGCCGCTCTTAAACTCTTTAATAGTTAGCCCGGTACGCTTTTTAAAGCATATTCCAAAGTAGTGCGCATCACGAAATCCCACCTGCTCTGCAACCTCATAGACCTTCAAATCTGTTTCGTTTAGTAACCTAATACTCTCGTTGATTCGTTTTTGCGTAATATATTCTATCAGGCTAACTCCAATTTCTTGCTTAAACAGCCTACTTAGATAACTTTCGTTGGAATACGTTTTTGATGCCACTAATTTTAGAGAGAGATCCGGATTATAGATTTCGGTGCTAACATAATCTAGTGCCTCTATAATAATTTTGTGCAACCTCTTATTTTGGGTGGGTTCTGCCTTTATTACCTCGACCGTATTCGGGATGTTTGGTGGGGCCTTTTTAGTTTGCGCATCAAATTTCAGCGTCTCAACCAACGCCGCAATCTCTTCCATATTAATTGGCTTTAGCAAAAAGTCCGTTACCCCCAACTTCAATGCTCGTCGCGCATAATCAAATTCTCTATATCCTGTTACGATCACGATCTGGCAGTTCGGCAATTGTTTTCGTATTTTTGCCGTAAGCTCCAATCCATTCATTTGTGGCATATTTATATCGGTTAAAATTAGGTCCGGAATACTGCTTTGTATAAATTTTAACGCCTCTGCAGCGCTAGAAGCTTCACCAATAATTTCAAACCCATGCTTTGCCCAATCAAACCCCTTTCGTATTAAAACTCTTTCCAATTTTTCATCATCTACTAGCAATACCTTTATCATATTACACCACCTTAATTCTGATTATAAATTCGGTGCCACTTTCAATTTCGCTATAAATAGCAATCGGATTTTCTATATGATAATATAGCTTGACTCTCTGAATTAGACTGTATATGCCAAATCCGGAATTCTCCACATTGCCGTTTAGTACCTGCTCTATTCGCTCATCGTCCATTCCGCAACCATCATCCGTAATAATAAAAATGATTTCATCTTCATCGCGATAAATCTTGATATGAATAGCTCCGCTACCCTCTTTTTCTTTTATGCCATGATATACAGCGTTTTCCACAACTGGTTGCAGCAATAATTTTAGCATCATTACAGGCTTTAGCTCCTCTTCTATATCATATGAAAATTGAATTTTATTATCATAACGTATATTTAGAATCGTAATATAACTAACTATACTCGCCACTTCTTGTTCAATTGTTATAAAATCTCGCCCACTATTTAAACTATTTCTGTAAAATTTTCCCAAAGCCTGCACCATCTGAAAACATTTTTTATGATCCTCCATTAATGCCAGTGCCGATACCGCATCCAATGTATTATACAAAAAGTGTGGATTAATTTGCGCTTGAATTAGATTGATCTCGCTTTTAGCATTGACGTGTTCCTCTTCCTTTACCTTTTCGATCAACATTTCTATAGAAGCTGCCATATGATTGAACACTTTTTTTAGGCGAGTTATTTCGTTTTCAGATAGCTCCACTGGCATCTCAACAAATTTTCCTGTTTCTATCAGCTTCATGTGCAATGCAATAGCATCTAGCGGATCGAAAATCATTCGGTTTACTTCAGCAGAATACAACACCGCAACCACTATATTTAACAGCATAATGCCTATGATTATGGCATAAAATGGAATGTTTTTTCCGATGTTACGAATCTTAAAGCTCCCCATCAATGTCCATTCTGCATGGGGTAACTTTTYGCTTACAACCACCGCCGTGTGATCTGCGATTGTAACTACTTCGCCATTTTTCATATCGAACGCAACATAATTTTGGTATTGCGTAACATTTTCTTTGGGAGGAATTATAAACTCGCCTGTCGCATCAACGATAAAAAATTGTGAATCATATGCCGAACTCACTTTATCAAAAAACTTATGAAATGTTTCGGCTTCTATAGTCAATAATAATATTGCAATAGGCTCGTAATTTTCTTTATTACCTATTTCGCGTATATATGAAATATAGTTTAAATCGTCTCTATACGGAAACTGCAGCACATTTTCGCTTCGATGCACAAAAAATCCGTTCCCATCTGCCGCTTTCATCTGCGTATACCAATCGGTTTGAGTAATTTTTKGGGGGTCTACATAAATTGGCGCCACTTTATATGCCGAGTATGAGTTCAAATATTTATCAAATACAAAAGCACTAGCAATGTAGTCGGCCGATAAAATAATATTGCTCAAACTCTGGTTTATCTCTTTGTTGATCTTAGGCTCTATATAATCTTGCGAGATGCTAATCAAAGATTCTTGTACGTCATCATCAAAATATATTAAATTTGAAAACTGCGTAACATTATCAAATATAAAATTCAAATTTTCGGCTAATGCACTGATTGTTTGCTTTCCTGCCCCTCTAACTTCTTGYTCGATATATCGTTGAGTGATATTGGCAATCGCAATGGCAGTAACAGAAAATGTCAAAATAAGCACTGCGATGTAAATTAAAATTATTTTTGTTCTAATTTGTAGTTTATTCATTAATCTTCTCATTTCTTTGTATTATTTTACTACAATGACATTTATGATACGATATATTATATTTTTGTATGCATTGTTAAAAACATGTTGACATTATATAAATTGTATTCTATTATTTAATAATAAATTTAACAGAAAGGGTTGAAATTATGAAAAAATTTTTATCAATAGCGTTACTTTCTAGTATAACCTTTGCACTCTCAGCCTGTGCCGATACCAGTACTCCTGTCGATACAAGCAATCTTGTTGGGGTCTCTATGCCCACTCAAGATTTACAACGTTG
>NZ_ABEQ01000032.3 GCF_000171335.1 Candidatus Epulonipiscium viviparus | reverse complement strand
TAGAATGCGTGTAAATTATCTTATGATGACATTAATCACAATTAATGCTTTAACTAAAGTAGTAGACTTATCATCATTAACTCTTGAAAATGCGCATAACAATGTTAATCAAACTTTAAACACATCTCTGGCACAATTTGAAGGTTGGGTAGAAGAAAAAATTGCTTTTTTAAAAACTCTGTCATTAACTATTGAACATGACACAGACGGAATTGATTTTGAACTATTACAAAAGGAACTTGCTGCTTCAGAATCATTATTGTCCGATATAGACAGTGTTTATATCGGAACACCTAATCAGATATTTATTCATTCGGACTATTGGATACCTCCTGCAGATTATGACGCAACTGCTCGCGAATGGTACATACAAGCCTTAAATGCCAATGATTTTTATATGACCTCTCCTTATGTGGATGCTACAACCGATCAGCTCGTCGTATCTTTATCAAAAAAATTAGTCGATTCCAATAACGTCTTCATAGGAGTAATTGGTATTGATATTCAATTAACTAAATTAGCTGAAATAGTAGACAACCTGTCTACATCAGATGGTTTGTATTCATTTATAGCAAATATTAACAACGATATTTTAATGCACTCGAATACAGATCTACTACCACAACTCGACGGAACAATGTTTAATATGGAAACATCAGTAAGTGATTATGAGAATTTATTTAAAGATACCCCAGGAAATATTAGCACAAATATAACTACATCGGGTATTAATGTATATAGTGGATATTATAATATTCCGCACACTACTTGGAAGGTAGTTACAAATTTTCCTACTTATCATACTACTCAGGTTATTGTAACTGAAATAGTTGTCGCCATAGTAACTATTTTAGCTACTCTTGCCCTCAGTACCATTGTAATTGCACGTTTTGTAAAAAAAGACATCTTGCCAATAAATCAAGTGGCAGAAGCATTAACTCAAATTAGCCAAGGTAATCTTAACGTCAATGTATCGGCTATCCCTAAAAATAGCAAAGAATTAGATACTCTTACCGGATCTTTAAATGTTGTTTCAATCAGTCTCAATAATTATATTAAAGAAATATCCAGTATTTTAGCAGATTATGCACATGGAGATTTTAGACCTACTCCAAAACAAAAATATATTGGAGACTTTGTTGCAATCAAAACATCATTAATTGATATTTCCAATAGTTTAAAAACTTTACTATCTGATACTACATTTTCTGCAAACGAAGTTAACGATGCCGCTACCAATATTTCTAGTTCTGCATCTGAATTAGCAAGTTTAACTACATCTCAATCAGATCTTTTAAATGTTTTTAGATCCAATATAGGTGATATAGTAGCTGAAATTATAAGCAACTTAGAACAAATTGATAATAGTTATAATAATATTTCTGAAATGGCTACAAAAGCTCACAATAGCAAAACTGTATCAAACGATATGGTTAACGCAATGCAACATATTAGCGAGTCTACCAATCAAATATTAGAAATTATTAATCAGGTTGAAAGTATTGCAAGCAAAACGAACCTTTTGGCACTYAATGCAAGTATTGAAGCCGCAAGAGCCGGAGAAGCTGGTCGAGGGTTTACGATAGTGGCAAATGAAATTAGATTACTTTCTGGAACAACATCAGAAATTGTTAAAACTATATACGATATTATTAGTATCAATTTAGAGAATGTAAAAAAAGGCGAAGAAATGGTGGCCTTGACGACAAATGTTTTGGATGACATAATACACTCGAGTACTTCTTCTGCTAAAATTTCCAAAARTATACGAGATCATGCATTAAGGCAACGTGAAGAACTTCACAAAATTGTAGATGATACAAATCACTTAGCTACAGATATTTCAAAAAATGCTGCAATTTCTCAAGAAAACGTTGCAATTAGTCAAGAGCTCGCATCTCAAGCAGAAGTATTAAAGTCTCAGATGGACAATTTCATTATTAGTTAAGGAGACAAAAAATGCAAGAACCTATTTTAGTCATTATGGCCGCTGGGATGGCCAGTCGCTTTGGATCATTAAAGCAAGTTGAACCCATTACAGATAACGGTGAATTTATCATAGACTTTTCTATCTATGATGCCATAAAAGCAGGATTTAAAAAAGTTGTGTTTATCATCAAAGCCGAAGACAAAGAAATTTTTCAAAATGCAATCGGAAAACGAATTGCTGGCAAAATAGAAGTTACTTATGTTTGTCAGGATATTAACAATATTCCAGATGGATATACTGTTCCCGCAAATAGAGTAAAACCTTGGGGGACAGGACACGCAATATTTTGCTGCAAAGATATTCTTGATGCTCCATTTGCAGTTATCAATGCTGATGATTTCTATGGTCGGGACGCATTTTATAGCATCTATAACTTTTTATTAAATGCCAATGAAAATACTTCTTATGCTATGATAGGCTATGTTTTAGAGAATACACTAAGCAAGAACGGAACTGTGACTAGAGGTGTTTGCGATGTACAAAATAGTTTTTTGATAAACATTCAAGAAAAACACAATATCGAAAAAATTGGARCTATCATTCGATGCAAAGAAAATAATCAGTTTATAAAACTTAAATCCAATGCCATAGTTTCTATGAACTTTTGGGGATTTACGCCAAAGATATTTGATGCGATAGAAACCGGATTTATGGAATTTTTAGAAATCAATTTGGAGTCTAATTCACTAAACTGCGAATTCATTTTAACTTTTGTAATTAGYCACATATTAAAGAGTGACCCAGAAGCTGTTGCAGTTATTGACTCAAAAGATAAATGGTTTGGAATAACATACAAAGAGGATAAACCAGCTCTTCTTGCTGCGATAAAAYTTCTACAAGAACARGGAGTTTATCCTCAAAATTTATGGAGCTGAAATCACGCCAACGATGGCGTCTTTTTTTGCCCAAATATCATCCTCTGCTGCATCTTGCCATCTAAATATTCCGTCCACTGCAGCTTTTTTGGTAATCACAGAAATTTGCTTTTTACCTAATAATTTTGTAACCTCATGAGTATATGAAAATAGAGCCTCTCCCACTTTTACTGTAGCTCCATCGGCAATAAGACTTTCGGGTACCAAAATATCGTTTACTGCTAAAAAAGTTTTTTCACCAGTTTTGGTTACATGAATGGTTGCTGGAGCTAGTACCAAACAATTTTTAAACTCTGTATCGATATGATTATTCAGCTGTAATCGTAAAATATCTCTAGCTGCCTCGTCATCTAGCAACAGCGTATCCATCTCATCATTAATCAACATTTTTGATAAATCCGTTAACGAAATTGCTATGGATTCCATCTCTTCTTCTTCTGCAACAGAAACAATTCCATGATCCGTCAGCTGAAAAAAAGCCCCCTCAAAAGTATAGACCGCATCTTTATTTCGCTTTGCTATATATGCCCATATTGCTGATTTGAGATGCATTAAAGTCACCTGATTTGCCAACCTAAAGCGCTCACGATTTTTATACAAATATTCATATATAATAGGCTCATCATATAAAATTATTACGTCACTATCTTTGAATTTTTTACAGTTTAACGGATAATTCAAATAATCGATAAGCTCACTCATATCATGATAACAATATAATTCATAAAAATCACTTTTATTAAATGTTAAGGTTTTAAACTCACCCTGATAATAGTCACATACAAACGCGTTATGCTTGCTAATTGCAAATATAAAGGTATCCATAGGTTCTCCTAACTATATTTATTTAAAAGTATTGGTAATATTATCATGGTAATTAAATTTAGATGCTATTTCATCTGCAACTCTTTGCGCAAAAACATCCAGTGCAAATACTCCCTCTTCACCTTTTTGCCTACTTCTAACAGAAACAGTTTTGTTCTCCATTTCGTCTGCTCCCACCACTACAATATAAGGAACTCTTTCATTGCGAGCTTCACGAATCTTATACCCAATTTTTTCGGTCCTCTGATCAATCTCTACCAAAATTTTATTTTTACGAAGCGTTGCTGCAACTTCGGCCGCATAGTCTGCGTATTTGTCAGAAATAGGAAGTATTTTGACCGCAGTAGGGGCAAGCCACGTTGGAAATGCTCCTGCATATTTCTCGATTAACATCGCAAGCGTTCGCTCGTAGCATCCAAGAGATGAGCGATGAATAATATAAGGAAGCTTCTTTTCACCATCCGCATCAACGTAGGTCATATTAAATCTTTCCGCCAACGCAAAGTCAATTTGAACCGTGATAATTGTATCCTCTTTGCCATGAACATTTTTAAATTGTACATCGAGTTTAGGTCCATAAAATGCGGCCTCATTTTCAGCTTCTTTATAATCAATTTTCAGATGATCCAAAATGTTTTTCATAATAGTTTCAGTGGTTTCCCAAGCCTCTGGATTATCAATATATTTTTCCTTAAACTCAGGGCTCCATTTCGAAAATCTATACGAAATATCCTTATCGATTCCCAGCGTTTTCATGATATATTTGATCAAGTCGACCACATTTTTAAATTCTGTTTCCAGCTGATCTGGAGTACATACAATGTGTCCATCAGCAAGAGTAAATTGCCTTACTCTAATTAACCCATGCATCTCTCCTGAAGATTCATTCCTAGCAAGCGTGGCTGTCTCCGCATATCTAATAGGCAAATCTCGGTAGCTATGCTGCTCTTGCTTATAAATCATAAATTGAAATGGGCAAGTCATAGGTCGCAAGGCAATAATTTCGTCATCCTTTTCTTCGTTTCCCATCACAAACATTCCATCCTTATAATGACTCCAATGCCCCGAAATTTTGTACAAATCATTTTTAGCCATATTAGGAGTTTTAGTCAGTAAATAGCCATTCTCCTCTTCCAAATCTTCAATCCATCGCTGCAGCGTTTGAATAACCTTTGCCCCTTTTGGCATAATCAACGGAAGCCCCTGACCCACAGTTTCATCTGTTGCAAACAACTTCAGTTCACGACCCAATTTATTATGATCACGTTTTTTCGCTTCTTCCACAGCTGCAAGGTATTCAGTTAACATAGCTTTTTTAGGGAAAGCAGTCCCATAAATTCTATATAACATCTTATTTTTTTCATTGCCTCGCCAATACGCACCTGCGCAAGAGGTCAATTTAAACGCTTCTACTTGCTTGGTATTAGAAAGATGCGGTCCTGCACATAGGTCTACAAAATCACCTTGCTTATAAAAAGTAATCTCGGCATCTGCAGGCAATTCATTGATTAACTCAATTTTATATGGCTCATCTTTCATCAGCTCCAATGCCTTGTCTTTAGGCAAAGCAAATTTTACAATCGGATGCTTAGCCTTAACGATTTTCTTCATCTCTGCTTCTATTTTGGCAAGCTCTTCATCGCTGAAATGTTTCTCCGCATCAAAATCATAATAAAACCCATTATCAATCGCAGGCCCAATAGCCAACGAAATGGTTGGATACAAATTTTTTACTGCATGTGCCAAAACATGTGAAGCTGTATGCCAAAATGTATGTTTGCTGTCTTCAAATGCTGCAACTGTTCCGTCTTCTAAATAAATATTCATAATATCTCCTTTTACAAAAGCTCTTCTATATAATAGAGCAAAATATAAACCTATTATAAGTTTGGCAAAATTTAATGTCAAGCCTCCAAAAACGATCAAAAAAATCCTCTTTGTTAGAGAGGATTAAAAAATATTAATAAGTTATATAGTTAGCCGGATTTTGGCGTACACCATTTTTACGAATCTCGAAGTGAATGTGATTTCCAGTAGAATCTCCAGTAGAGCCAACTTCTGCAATGTGTTGTCCCTTACTTACTTTATCCCCCACTTTTACGTAATTTCGAGAGTTGTGTGCATAATAGGTTTCATATCCATTACCATGATCAATTATTACCAGGTTGCCATACCCGCCATAGTTGTATGTTGAGTATGTAACAGTTCCGCTAGCTGCTGCATATATGTTAGTTCCAGCAACGGCTGCAAAGTCGATTCCGCCATGGAAAGTCCCCCATCTAGGTCCATATGCCGAAGACATCCAACCTTCACCATTCAATGGATGCATAAACATGCTCTTGCTAGATGATACGACATTTGAATCTGTTCCCGCGGTAGCTGTTTTGGTTCCATATTCAATCACAGTCTTTACTTCATTATATAGAATCTTTTCGTCAATAATACTTCTGCCAACTTCTTTTCCATTCACTTTAATGATTTCAACATAAATTTCTTTGACCCCATCTTTTCCTTGCTTAATAATTTTTTCTTCACCTTTTAGCATATTCGAGTTTGCTTTATACTCAATCTCAGCCGGGATTTTTTCAATAAAAGTGGCCTTTTCGATCAGCTGAGTTTCCAACTTTGGAGCCGATTTAGACACTGTAATTGTTTCGCCAACCTTTATTTGATTCGCATTTTTAATTTGAGGATTTAATGCTAATAGATTATTTGTTGTAGTATCATATTGCCTCGCGATATTGGATAATGTATCCCCACTTTTAAGAGTATAATTRATCGCATCAAAATTATCAGCTAATAGCGCATCTACAACAGTGTCCGGGTTAATTGATTCCTTTTTGGCATATAAAATTCGACCGCCAATTTCTTGAGTAATCTCTAAACTTTCGGCCACTATTGCTGCAGGTTTATCTGAATAAATGTCAACTTCTTCGGACAAAGTCTTAATCTTTTCGTCTGTTAAGGTAATAGGTTTTTCGGTATTTTTGATAGTGTTATTRGTAATCGAAAATTGGTCTGTTACAGCTTCTCTAGTAGAGATTCCGGCACCGATAGTAATAGGCACTACTCCGGCAATAGCAGGGGTCATTGCAGCTTTTGGTGAAATTGCGACACTTGTATCGTTTGATAATGTATGCATATATCCGCTAGCCACTTCTGATAGTAACTCCAAAGCTTCTTGCTCATCATTTACAATTCCCACAACTTTGCCATCTATTGTCAATTCATATGCTTCCACCAAATAATCAACTTTTGAACTCAAAATATCAATCAATTTATCCTGAGTTAATAAGTTTTGATTACTATCTGCTACTTTTTTGGTATCAAACTTATTTTGAATCTGAATACTTCTACCTTCTTTTTCTTCAAGGTTATTTTCCATTTCTAAAAATGCTTCATATGCATCTGATTCATTCTTCACTATTCCAACTAACTCGTTATCAAAAAATACTTGGTAAGAACTTTCTGCTGCGTAAACTTGAACGCCATGACCTCCCATAAAAGCAGCTTCAAACAAAAGTACCATTAGCATCATTTTACTGATTTTGTTTGTATTCATGTTCTTATCATTGTTCGTTCTTAATAACTTCATAACCTTTAACCTCCAAACCACTCCTTAGGAGCTTTCACATATTATCGACAAATCCTGCCACGATTTTAAATAGTAGAACATTATTATTATGTTCTTAGGAATATTTTTGTACCAAACTTCATTATTCTATAATTATAATTAATATTTATGTAACATTTAAATTTTTATTCCACTTCTCAACCAAAAAAATAAATAAATTGTATTTCCGGTATAATTAAAAAAATCCTCCAAGCGAATCAGAGGATTAAAAATCAATTATCTAAATTTTATATGCTACTTCAAATGCAGTTCGTATTGCAGACTCTATCCTTCCCGGTTTTAATGCATCCCCCACTACTGCAACATTAGCACATGCTGCATATGCGATAGCGCTGACATCGATCGATTTTACGCCAGTTGATACCACTACATAGTCCGCAGCTATTTCACTCACTGCTTGTGTATTCATATCTTCTACCACAAYCGCTCCATCTCTTACCTCAATCAATTTTGTAGAAGCCATATATTTTACATCATATTTTGATAATCTATCCATAGCATCGAGGTAATGCTGTACATAAATATTTTTCCCAACTTTGTCTAGCATCTCAATTATTGTTACTTCATTTCCATTTTCACAAAGTAATTCTGCAACTTCAAGCCCTGTTGCCCCCGAACCTATTACGCTTACCTTAAAGTTTGAAATTGCTTTACCGAGGGCCAATGTTTCTTCTACAGTTTTAACGTGTGCTAAGTCAATTCCTGGAACAGCGGGCTTTGTAGATACCGCACCAGTTGCGACCAAAACTGCGTACGGATTTAGTGATTTCAGAAGTTCTGCAGTTACAGGAGTATTTAATCTGATTTCGACTTTCAGTTCTTCTAATTGAGTAATTTCATATTCCACAATCCAATTGATTTTCTCTTTGCGGGGCGGCTTATTTGCGATATTGATTTGTCCACCAACACGGCCGGTTTTCTCCAAAATTATCGTCTTGAATCCACGTATAGCCAGCACTCGTGCAGCTTCCAATCCAGCAAGCCCCGCTCCTATCACTACAACTACACGCCCGTTTCCATCTTTATTATTAGCAAACGTATATTCTGTTTCTCTTCCAGCGACAGGGTTAATCGCACATTTGACAGGTCCACTCCCAGCTGTTATGGCATCGCTAACCAATGTCTCAAAACAATACGTACAGGAAATACATCGATTTATATTGTTTTCTCTGCCTGCTGCAGCTTTTTTGGCCCATCCGGGATCTGCAACAACGGCACGTCCCAATCCCACAAAATCTACCAAATCGTCTTCTAGCATTTTCTCTGCAAACCAAGGCTCTTTTACCATGTTTACTGCCATTAATGGTAGATCCACGTTATCTCTAATTCTACGGATTAGCTCTGTTCTACAACCCTGATCATATGTCATCGGCTCTGATAATGCATTAAACGATTCGTAAATTCCTTGCGACACATTTATATATGCTACTCCCATTTTTTCAAGACGCTTGCACACATCTATTCCGTCATCTATTGTAAAATAGCTTACAACGCCATTGGGTGCCAACAATTCATCAACTGTTAAACGCACTCCAATCGGAAATTCTTCGCCGCAAACTTTTCTGATAGCCTCAATAATTTCTTTCACAAAAGTAAATCGATCTGCTCCAAATCTATCTGATCTTTGATTTGTATACGGGCTGAGAAACTGCGAAATTAAATAGCCATGTGCTCCATGCAATTCAACTCCATCGCAACCACCATCCTTAGAACGTCGTGCTGCTGCCGCAAATTTAGCTATCACTTCCTCAACCTCGGCAGTAGTCATTTCGTGAGTTTCTTGGTTACATACACCGCAGGGCTTAGACGACGATGACCACAACGGCTCATTGCCATTCAAAAATGAAAACGACTCCCTCCCCGGATGATGTAGTTGCGTGAACACTACAATTTCCTTGCTGTGCAATATATCCGTCAGATGCTTTAGTGGCGCAATATGCTCGTCCCTTGCTGTACTCATCTGTCGCTTCAATGCTACACCATGCGCATCATCCACTCGCGTATTTTCTAATATAATCATTGCAACTCCGCCATCTGCTCTTTGCAGGATATATTCTAGATACGCAGGTCCTATTGTCTGATCTTCTTCTGCAACACCCATCGCTAGTGGCATCATAATTACGCGGTTCTTTAAAGTTAAGTTGCCTATTTTTCCGGCTTGAAATAATTTTGGGTACATATTTTCCTCCAATTAATTTATTACTGTAATAGCATTATCTAAAAATGCAATCCACTCCAATAGATCGGGCTATATATTTGCGATTCTTCCGGCAATGTTACACCTTTTAGTGCCCACTCTTTATACACTTCAAATCCAGTTCGATCAACGATATATCCAATGTGCTCTTTGCCTCCTGCAGCATTGAGATCGATATATTTGCCAACATAATCATACGTATTTAAAATAATTTTTAGGATGCTGTCTTCATCGGCCCATTTGATAAAATCTTCACCAAGACGCGGATTTTTTTTGCCTGTTCTGCCTAGGAGACTTAGTTTATAATACTTTTTTTCACTTCTAGTCCAGGCCATCGTTGGGCAATTTACGATGCATTCTCCGCAGCCGATACACTTTTCGTGGTTGCGAACAGGTCTATAATTTATGCCTTCTAAGGCCTTAACAGATTTTTTGGCACACATTCGAACACAAGCACCGCAACTGACACATCTGTTTTTGTCAAATTGTGGAAGAGTCATTCCGATAATGCCAAAATCATTCATCCTAGCCTTGGCGCAGTCATTGGGGCAGCCCGTTAAACCAATTTTAAAATGCAAGTCGTTCGGAAATACGGCCTTCTCAATCTTTTTAGCAAATTTAGTTGTGTTATAACAAGCATACGGACAAACTTTATTGCCTATACAAGCAGAAATATTTCTTGTGCCAGATGCTGGATACCCCTGGTCAAATGCTTCTTGATTAATTTCCATTCCATCGATCAATTCCTGAATCACTTTATTTACTCGCTCCATTTGTTCGAAGGGGATGCCCATAATCTCAAATCCCTGGCGACTGGTGATATGGATGGTCCCATCGCCATAAGTCTGTGCAATCGTTTTTATTGCTTCCAAATATTTTGCGTTTAAATATCCACCTGGAACACGAATACGAGCAGCGGTGATGCCTCTAACTTTTGTTACACGGAATGCATTCTTTTTAAGTTTTTTAGTATTAATATCCATAGAATCTCCTTAATCTACCAAATTTTTTGCATCGACATAGTTATATACAGGTCCTGATAAGCAAATATACTCTTCGTTAATTCTGCAGTGGCCACATTTCCCCAATCCGCAACACATTCTTCTCTCATAAGAAACCCAAATTTGTTCTGGTGCAATTCCTAAATCCAAAACACCTTTTACAGAAAATTTCATCATCATAGGAGGTCCCACAACAATGACTGCCGCATTAGCCTTGTTATCAAACTTTAAATCTGGAATATATTGCGTTACAAAGCCTGTTTTATATTTGCCTTCTGGTGCAGTATCTAGGGTTAAAATTACGTTGATATTTTTGTTCCAGCGTTCCAAATCCTTTTTGAATAAAATATCGTCGGGGCTTCTAAATCCAACAATCAGCGTAATCTTTTTGGCCTGATCTGAGTGCGCCGCGAAATAATCTATTACTCCCTTTACCGGAGACAGTCCTGTTCCACCTGCAATAACCACCAACTCTTTATCTTGAAAATTCTCGATATAAAATCCGTTGCCATAAGGTCCTCGCAATTTTAGCGAATCTCCTGTGTAATGCTCAAATATTTCGTTTGTCACTTTTCCTACTTTGCGGATGGTTARATCTACATATCCGGCGCCAATGCCACTAACAGAAATCGGTGCTTCACCAAATTTGGGCAAGCTCACTTCAAAAAATTGCCCCGGGGTTACTTCATCGCCATCATAAGACATTCTAAACGTATACTCAATTTCAGTATGCTTTATTACTTCTAAAATTTGGGATTCAAAAGGTATATAATTATTCATTGCCAGCCACCTCTTTCACAGCAGATTCTAGCTTATTGATAGCATTCGAAAACGAAATATATTCGGGACAAATATCGTCGCATCTGCCACAACCTACACACATGTTTTCGCCATGTTTCTTCTTATAATTCAGAACTTTGTGTAAAACTCTATATCTCATGCGCTGCCCTCTCTTAACTCTAAACTGATGCCCGCCAGCCATATCGGTAAAGCCGTCCACCATACATGATGCCCAAACTCTGCGACGTTCACCAACTTTGCCGTTATCGCTGTAGAAAATATCTTGCGTCGTGAAACAAGTACAGGTAGGGCATACAAAATTGCATCTGCCACAAGCAATGCAGCGGGTGTCATACTCGTCCCACATTTTGCTATTAGCCACTCGGTTATCAAGGTCTTGGGGAATAGCAACTGTCACTTCATTAGATGATACAAATTTAGGCTCTACATCTGCAGGAATTCCACCCTTAAATGAATTTGCAAAAGAGTAGTCCTTACAATCGATCGCATAGTCCGCGCCTTGCTTATCGATTGATAATGCATAATCATCGCTTTTTGAAGTACCCATACTTACGCAAAAACAATTCTCAAACGAGCTTTCACAACCCATCACCACAAACTTTACAGCTTCTCGCAGCTTTGTATAGTAATGATCAGGAAACCCGTTATTTAAATATATGCCATCTAATCTTTTTACCGCATGCAGATCGCAGTTACGTACAAAAATTAGAGCCTTCTTTTGCGGCATCGCTGCCTCGGTTGCTTCTTCTTCTGTAAAATAAAATAACGTTTGAGATATCGGAAGTATTGCTTCTTTAAAGGAATATTGAGATTTTGCGTCAAAAACCACTTCTTCTATAGAATGTATCTGCCCATACCTAATACAGTCTGTATCCGAAAAAGTTCCTCCACCAACAAATCGCTTGGGTGCAAAAAATAAATATTCATCTTTTAAATTTTGTAAAAACTTGTTCATATGCGTTGTATCCAAAACAAATCCCATTTAAAATATACCTCCCATTAGTAGTTTTGATGAATAAAACATGTTACTATAAATTTCGACAAAATACAACGCTACCAATTATATTTTTTATGGGCCTTGCAGCTGCCTCGCAAAAATGTTATTTTATTATAAAACAGCAGCAAAAGGAGCAACTATTATGGCAGAAGATACAATAGCAGCAATGATAGATCATACTTTATTAAAACAAAATGCACGAGCAGATCAAATTATACAATTATGCGATCAAGCAAAAGAAAACGGTTTCTGTTCTGTRTGTATAAATCCAAGTTATGTCTCGCTTTGTGCAGATCAATTGAAACACTCTTCTGTAAAAGTTTGTACGGTGATTGGTTTTCCATTGGGAGCCACGACGACTGCAACAAAAGTTTTTGAAGCCAACGAAGCGATTGAAAATGGTGCAGATGAAGTTGATATGGTTATAAACGTTGGTAAGCTAAAATCTGGTGATTGGAATTTCGTTCGAGAGGACATTAGACGTGTAGTTGTCGGAGTTGCTGGAAGAGCTATAGTAAAAGTAATTATCGAAACTTGCCTACTAACAGACGAGGAGAAAATTAAAGTTTGTGAAATTTGCAAAGAAGTTGGAGCTGATTTTGTAAAGACATCCACAGGATTTTCTACAGATGGTGCCACCGAATCGGATATCAAATTGATGCGTCAAACTGTTGGGCCTTCAATGGGCGTAAAAGCCTCAGGAAATGTTCGATCAATAGAATCGGCAAAAGCCATGATCTCTGCCGGTGCAACAAGACTTGGCACTAGCTCGGGGCTTGCAATCGTCAACGGATCGACCGCTAGCAATTCTTACTAAACTGCTACTGTTTTTAAAATAGTCTAGAAGGGGTTTTGTGCCCCCTCATTTCTAGATTACTTACGTTTTTTTACTCTAAAAACTTTGATTAATATGATGATTATAATAGCAATAATGGCAATAAATGGTAAATATAACACAAACGCTACTATCGCGGACTGAATAACTGCAAACAGATTTTTAAACGAATCTTTAAATGCCTGAATAATACGATCCATAAAAGTTACCGGTTCCGGATGCGCGTCAACATATTCATAGACTTCTCTCACAGTAATATCTATAGTTGAGAAATCTAGCAAACTGTCATATTTATTCAGAGAACCTTGCGCAAGTTCTAACTCATATATAACGTTGTTTAGTTCCTTTTCGATTTCAAATAATTCAGTCAGTGTGCCAGCCTCTTTCAGTAATTCTAGCAACCGGTCGCGCTGAGTTTCAAGCGATTTAATTCTAAGCTCCGTATCTACATATTGATCTGTGATATCCTGAACATCTATAGATTTCGAAGTCGCAACACCAAAATCTGCCGTGTCATCTATAAAGTTATTGAACTCTTCTTCGGGAATACGCACCTGCATATATGCACTCCGAGGGTTGAAGGTATCTCCCTTGCCATACACGGAGTAGCTTTCGATAAATCCGCCTAACTCTTCAATTTTCGTAAATATAACATCGATCGACTCATCAAATGCTGTGGTTTCAATATTCATATTACCGTTTTTAATCATCTTTCTGTTCGGCATAGCAATATCTGGCATCGCGCTATTTGCCCTCGGTGCTGAATCAGCCATCTTAGCATATCCACCACCTGCACTCATTTCCCCCATTTCCATTATTTCCATACTTTCTGGCAGGGCAACTTTATAATCTTCGTTCGCCGAGCTACACCCCRCTAACAAAAATATTGCCATCAATAATATAATTTTTTTCATAATACCTCCTGTACTTTTATGTATTTTTTGAAGTATATAACAAACTTAACATTYTGTCAATATATCGTCAAATTTCATTTTTGCATATAAATTGTCTCAATATGTTTATTTTTCAAATTTTTTGGCTATACTTTTAGATATAAAAATTTTGGAGGCGAGAATGTTAGAAGAACAATTTAAAGAAATTGATAGAATCAGATTTGCAGTTGGTACAAAAATATTGGCTGCTATGCAAAAGAATAAAYTAGAATATTCTCATTTTGCAGGAAGCTCTGGCTACGGATACGACGATAGCGGGCGAGAAATCATAGAGAAAATTTATGCTGATGTATTTGGAGCAGAAGATGCCCTGGTGCGACCTCAGTTGATGTCTGGAACTCATGCATTAACCGTATCATTTTTTGGCAACCTACGCCCTGGCGATACGCTACTTTCTGTAGTAGGCAAACCCTACGACACGCTTCTGTCTGTAATAGGAATACGAGAAGCATCCGGGAGCCTTGCAGAATTTGGAGTTAATTATCATCAAGTTGATCTTTTGCCTACAAACGAAATAGACTTCGCAGGAATCACGAATGCCATTACATCATCAACCAAAATGGTTACAATTCAGCGTTCTAAAGGATATTCTACTCGACCTACACTGTCTGTTGCTCAGATTGCAAAAATAATAKCAACAGTAAAAGCTGTTCGAGCAGATATCATATGCCTTGTGGATAACTGCTATGGCGAGTTTGTAGAAGAGATTGAGCCTAGCGAAGTGGGCGCGGATTTGGTAGTTGGCTCTCTTATCAAAAATCCTGGTGGAGGCTTATGCGAATCTGGCGGCTATATTGTAGGTAAACGCAAATACGTTGAAGCCGCAGCGATGCGACTTACAGCACCGGGGCTCGGCAAAGAAGTAGGAGCGACACTTGGAACCAATAAAAATGTGTTACAAGGATTATTTTTGGCTCCAGAGGTTGTTGCCAACGCCTTGAAGGGAGCGGTTTATGCTGCATACAAATTTGAGCAACTAGGTTTTAATGCAATTCCAAAGTGGAACGAAAAGAGATCCGACATAGTTCAAGCAATCGAAATGAATACCGCCGAAAATGTAATTGCTTTTTGCGAGGGCATTCAGAAGGCTGCCCCGGTCGATAGCTTTGTTAAACCCATTCCGTGGGAAATGCCAGGGTATGATGTACCTGTAGTTATGGCTGCTGGAGCATTTGTTCAGGGATCTTCTATTGAACTCAGTGCCGACGCTCCAATAAAACCCCCATTTACCGTATTTTTCCAAGGCGGATTAACACAATATCATGCTCAAATAGGGATCGATACTGCATTACAAATTATGAAAGACAAGGGCTTAATTGCTTAGGAGGATGCGATGAGTAAGCGTTTAGAAGTAAAGATAACTACCGAAGAAGCAAAAAGACAAGACGAAATTATATCAAAACTTTCGCAACATATTAAAGATAAAGGTTTAACATTTTTTATTGGAACATTTGGTTGCCAAATGAATGCTCTTGATTCTGAAAAAATCGAAGGGGTTCTTACCAAATTAGGATATACTAAAGCAGCCAGCGAAAAGACTGCCGATTTTTTAATATACAATACGTGTTGCGTTCGCGAAAATGCCGAGCTAAAAATCTTTGGCAAATTGGGTGCGCTAAAGCATCGCAAAAAGAAGCARCCCAACTTTATGGTGGCACTTTGCGGATGCATGATGCAGCAAGATGTGGTCCTTAAAACATTAAAGCAAAAGTATAAATTTGTTGATATTATTTTTGGTACGTACAACATATATAAGTTGCCAGAACTTTTACAAACTAGAATCGAAACTGGCGAGAACATAATTGATATTTGGGAAACACACCAAGAAATTGTCGAGGATTTGCCCAGCATCAGAAAGCACCAGTTTAAGTCTTGTGTCAACATTATGTATGGCTGCAACAACTTTTGCACATATTGTATAGTTCCKTATGTGCGCGGAAGAGAACGCAGCCGTGAGGTGGATGATATTTATGATCAAGTAAAAGCGTTGGTCGATGATGGCGTCAAAGAAATTATGCTATTGGGTCAAAACGTAAATTCTTACGGCAAAAATTTAGCAACGAAACCTACGTTCACAGATTTGCTCGAACGATTAGCTTCAATAGATGGRCTAAAACGTATTCGATTTATGACTTCGCATCCAAAAGATTTTAGTGAYCAACTTATAGACTCTATAGCAAAACATGATAACATTTGTAAAGGACTTCACTTGCCTATACAATCTGGTAGTACACGCATTTTACAACAAATGAATCGTGGCTATACTCGAGAAGAATACCTAGATTTGGTTGCCAAAATAAAGAAGGCGATTCCATCTGCCACATTGACGACTGATATTATCGTTGGATTTCCGGGTGAATCCGATTCCGACTTTGCAGATACTTTAGACGTCGTTACACAAATTCAATATTTAAGCGCTTTTACCTTTATATATTCGAAGCGTACCGGCACTCCTGCAGCAACAATGGAAAATCAAGTCGATGAAGATGTTATAAAAGCTAGATTTAACCAATTAGTTGCTGCTGTAAACACAATCGCTGCAGATTTTATGGCTGCACAAATAGGTAACACATACGAAATATTATTAGAAGATTCCAGCAAAAATGATGCCACAATGTTAAGCGGTAGAACCGATACCGGAATTTTAGTACATGTCAAAGCTCCGCTAAACTTCATCGGAGAGTTTGTAACCGTTCAAATTACTAATTCCAAAACACATTATTTGGTTGGAGAAATAAAAGTAAGTGAGGATTTATAGATGACCCCGATGTTAAAACAATACTTTGAAATCAAAAAAAAATACAGCGACTGCTTATTATTTTTTAGATTAGGTGATTTTTATGAAATGTTTTTCGATGATGCAGTTTTTGCTAGCCAAGAACTCGAACTTACGTTAACCAAGCGGAATGGCGAAGACTCTCCCCCAATGTGTGGGGTGCCTCATCATAACGTTGATTCGTATATTCTTAAATTAACAAACAAAGGATACAAGGTTGCCATATGCGAACAGATAGAAAATTCTAGCGAATCCAAAGGCATCGTTATGCGAGATGTGGTGCGAGTGATTACTCCTGGAACTAGCTTGGAAAGCGCCAATGATAACTATATCGCTTGCGTCGTAAAATTAAAAAATTCTTATGCGCTTAGCTTTTGCAATGTTACAGCATGTGAGTGGAAAGCCATACAAATAGAAAAAAATTCCAAGCAAGTCATTGATGCAATTTCCAAGCATATGCCTGTGGAATGTCTTATCAATACTGAAGTTATGGGTTCTGATATCGAAAAATTTTTGATACAAGAATGCAATGCATTGGTTCAATCTTTGCCTGAAATAACTAATTTAAAAGAAGAGCTCAATAATCATTTTGAAAATTCTGTGTTGCAGCGAATAAATACTGATGTACTAGTTTTATGCGTGGGATCGCTTTTGCATTATTTAACTAGTGTTGCCAAAAATTCATTAATTCACTTAACAGATTTACAACTTTATACTATCGCCGAAAATATGTATCTCGGAACCGAAGTCATCAAAAATCTCGAGCTTATAGAAACATTGCATGATAAAAGTAAAAAAGGTTCGCTATTAAGCATTTTAGATAAAGCCGTTACTCCTATGGGCAAGCGCGAAATTAAAAATTGGATTTTAACACCATTATTGGATAAATCTCAAATCCTACTTCGCCAAGATGCGGTTGCTGAGTTAGTTCAAAATATTTTTTTGGCAAGTGATTTACGAGAATATTTAAAGTCAATTTATGATCTAGAAAAGATTGTTGCTAAAATAGGATACAAAACTTGTAATGCAAAAGATTTGATCGTGCTTAAAGACTCTATTTTATATTTAGCTGCGATCCAAGATCTAATTGCYACTACTACTAGTRCTGAGCTATCTACAATAAGCCGCAATTTAGATATTTTGGAAGATATTTACACTTTGATCAACAGTGCTATCAATGAAGATGCRCCTCTTTCGATTAAAGATGGTGGAATTATTAAAAAAACTTATAGCTCCGAGGTATTTAAACTGAAGGATATCAAAGACAAAGGCGCGTCTTGGCTAGTAGAGATAGAAGCTCGTGAACGCGAAAGTACCGGAATTAAAAACCTGAAAATTAAGTATAATAAAGTTTTTGGATATTTTTTAGAGGTCACCAACTCCAATAAAAATTTAGTTCCCGAACATTATACAAGAAAACAGACGTTGGTAAATTGCGAACGTTATATTACAGAAGAATTAAAAGACATAGAAGAGCAAATTTTAAATGCAGATTCTTTGATCTGCCAACTTGAATATGATATTTTTATGGAAGTAGTACAAAAAATTGAAACAAATATAAAACGTATATTAGAGACTTCTAAGAATATTGCTAAGCTCGATGCATATATATCGTTMAGCGCTGTTGCTATTTCCAAYAACTATGTACGCCCCACTATTACAACCAATGGCGAAATTAATATTGCTGCAGGAAGACATCCAGTTGCGGAGACCATTATTGGAACACAATCGTTTATTTCCAATGACACTTGCTTAGGGCAAGAAGATACTCAAATTGCTTTGATTACAGGCCCTAATATGGGTGGAAAATCTACCTACATGAAGCAAGTTGGTTTAATCGTGATTTTGGCGCAAATCGGATCTTTCGTCCCTGCAACATCGGCAGAAATATCTGTTGTAGATAAAATATTTACTCGTGTAGGTGCTTCCGATGATCTTATTTCTGGCAAAAGTACGTTTATGGTCGAGATGAGCGAAGTCTCTAACATCTTGATCAATGCCACTTCAAACAGCTTATTAATCCTTGATGAGATTGGCAGAGGAACTAGCACTCTTGATGGCTTGAGCATTGCACAAGCAGTTATAGAATATATTGCCATTAATAAGGTGGGGGCAAAAACTCTGTTTTCTACTCATTATCATGAATTGCCRCAGTTGGTCAATCAATATGCAAACATAAAAAACTATTGCGTAACTGTACAACAAAACAAAAATTCATTAATATTTTTACACAAAATTGCAGAAGGTGTTGCTGGAAAAAGCTTTGGACTAGAAGTTGCTAAGCTAGCCGGATTACCGGTTGATGTATTACACCGAGCTGGTCAAATTTTATCAAAATTAGATGCAGAAAAACTTAATGCTACTAACTCTGAAGTTTTACCCGCATTTTCACAATCATATGATATCGAATCTCATGATTATGACGATCTAGTAAACACTATTAATGAGATCAATATAATGGATTTAACTCCTGCAAAGGCAATCGAAACTATTCAGCAACTCAAAAATTTAGTAAATAGCTAAAAGGAGACTCGATCAATTATGATTAAATTATTAGATCCCTTAACCATTAATCAGATTGCTGCTGGAGAGGTAGTAGAGCGCCCCGCATCTGTTGTAAAAGAATTGGTAGAAAATAGCATAGATGCTGGTGCCACTGTTATTACAGTAGAAATTAGTAAAGGCGGCGTTGAGTTAATTAAGATTATAGATAATGGATCTGGATTTCAATTAGAYGAAATAGAAATTGCATTTCTCAAACATTCAACAAGTAAAATAAGCACTACAAGCGATTTAGAACATGTGTTAACAATGGGGTTTCGAGGCGAAGCTCTATCTAGTATCAGCTCGATTGCTAAAGTGGAACTTACTAGCAAAAATAAAGACAGYGCAACAGGAAGGCGAGTGACTGTATCTGGCGGCACGATAACCAACACTATGGATGTCGCAGCGTCTCAAGGTACCACGTTTGTAATCCAAGATTTATTTTTCAATGTTCCCGCTCGAAAAGCTTTTTTGAAATCCGCTGGTGTTGAAGCCGGACGCATCACTGATATTATATATAAATTGGCTCTCTCGCATCCAAACATTGCATTCAAGTATATTAAGGATTCAAAACCGATATTTCAAACTCGAGGTAATAATAATTTAAAGGAAGTAATTTTCAACATTTTTGGCAAAGAAATTTCTGACGGAACTATACCTATTCAATATGCAACCAAAGACTTTAAACTAGAAGGTCGAATTGGAAAATTAACCCTCAGCAAATCTAATCGAAGTTGGGAATTATTTTTTATCAATGGRAGATATATAACCAATAAAATTTTTAATGAAGCAGTTGAGGAAGCATATAAAACTCTCACTATGGCGAAAAAATTTCCGGTTGCTATTCTTCGCGTTACTATGCCAGCATCTCATCTCGATGTCAATGTGCATCCTGCCAAGCTAGAAGTACGATTTAAAGATAGTGATGCGATCAAAACCGCCATCATCAATGCTATAAAACAAACTTTAAGCGAAATAAATTTAATGCCTACTTTTGCAGAAGCACTACCTAAGTCTGCACATAAAAAACCTGCGCTTAATATTGATCAAGCAAAACTCGTCACTCCTGCTATTACGGTCGATGCATTAAGCAATGAATTAAAATTTAACAATCTATTTAGAAAAAAACCGACATTGATAGTACCTGAGGCGGCCCATGTAAACGCTACTCATGGTGCGAACAATGTAACCGCTACTCATGGGGCAGCTCATTCAAACGCTACTCATGGGGCAGCTCATTCAAACGCTACTCATGGGGCAGCTCATTCAAACGCTACTCATGGGGCAGCTCATTCAACCGCTACTTCTGATGCGGCTCATGTAAACGCTACTCATGGGGCAGCTCATGTAAACGCTACTTCTGATGCGGCTCATGCAAMCRCTACTTCTGATGCGGCYCATGTAAMCGCTAYTTCTGATGCGGCYCATGTAAMCGCTACTCATGGGGCAGCTCRTTCAAAYGCTACTCATGGGGCAGCTCATTCAAACGCTACTCATGGGGCAGCTCATTCAAACGCTACTCATGGGGCAGCTCATGTAAACGCTACTCATGGGGCAGCTCATTCAAACGCTACTCATGGGGCGACTCATGTAAACGCTACTCATGGGGCAGCTCATGTAAACGCTAATGCCAGATCAGTAGATTATACCGCGCTAGTAAAAAATACGTTTGAATATGTAGCTGACTCCGCAGATGCTGCATACACGGTAACTGCTGCTCCAAAAAATACTGTAGCTATTCCACAAGAAGGTCTCGATTATTTTTTGTTAGGACAAATTTTCGAAACTTACTGGATGATTAAATATATGGATAAAGTGTTAATTATGGATCAGCATGCTGCCCATGAACGAGTTATCTATGAGAAGCTTTTGGCAGAATTTCACTCCAATACGGTTGATTCGCAACAATTACTATGTCCTATGATTTTTAGGCCTACTGCTAATACGCTACCTCTCATAGCTGCACACTTTGCACTTTTGGAAAAAGCAGGCTTCGAAATTGAAATGCTCAATGAAATAACTATGATTATTCGAGGCGTTCCATTTCTATTTAATCAACCTATGGCTCAATCTCAAGTAAAATCATTTTTAGAAGATTTCGGCAATAATAAAGGTATATCTTTGCCAGAAGAGAAAATAATAAGAATGGCTTGCAAAGCTGCGATAAAGGGTAATCATAAAATTTCAAAAGCAGAATGTAAAAATCTGGTAGAGTCTTTATTGGTACTTGAGAACCCTTTTAGCTGCCCTCATGGCAGGCCAACTTTAATTAGTTTAGAAAAATCAGATATCGAAAAATTATTTAGACGAATCGTCTAGTGTTTAGTAGACACAATAGGAGGCAATATGAAAAAAATGGCAGTCCATAGCGGCACCTTTCACGCAGATGACGTGTTTGCGGTAGCTTTGATGTATGGAATTTATGACGACTTAGAGGTAGTTAGAACTCGCGACGAAGCCGAACTTAGCACTTGTGATATCATCGCTGATGTTGGAGGAGGTCAATATGATCACCATTATGTAAACAAAAAATTGCGTGCTGACGGCATTCCATACTGTGCGTTTGGTCTTCTGTGGCAAGATTTTGGAATCGATTATATAAAAAATAATTTTGAACCTCTACCTCAAGAACAATACGAAGAAATTAAAGACCGAATAGCTATCGATTTTATTACTGTAATTGATGCGAATGACAATGGGCTAGATATTGTTCGCTCTGATTATAAAATTATGACTGTATCTGGAATTATCGATGTATTTATGCCTTTTGACGCAACCCAGGCCGCTGCAACTAAAGGATTTTTTGAGGCTGTTGAACTTGCTAAAAAAATCTTATATCATGTGGTAGCAAAAGAAGTTAGATACTTTGGTGATTTCAATTATGTCAAAGAGCAGCTAGCAATTCAGAATCCTAAAGAAAGCCACATTTTAGTATTAGAAAAACGCGTGAGCTTTAAAAAACCGTTAATTAAACTAGATGTTGACATGGACGTATTGTTTGTTGTCTATAAAGATTTGTCCGATAAATGGATGGTTCAAAATATTCAGTTAACAGAAGATAGCTTTGACGCACGCAAAAATTTGCCAGACAGCTGGGCCGGACTAAACGAAGAAGCCTTAGACAAAGTTACCGGAATAGATGGATGCGTATTTTGTCATCCTGCTAAATTTTTATGTGGCAACAAAACCAAAGAAGGCGCCCTTGCTATGGCTCGATTGGCTGTTGAAGCGTAATTCAAAAAAAGACTGTTTCCCAGATTATAGGATTCAGTCTCTTTTAGAGTTTAATACTTTTCAATATCTACTTCTATCACATCGGGCGTTTTACATCCCAAGAACATTTTTGCCATATCTTGCATCTGTTCTTTGTGATCACTTACATAAAAATGATACGACGGTATTGCTACGGCTTGGATATTTTCTTGTAGCAGGTGGAGCCCCATCTGGTATGCCGTCTCATTGGCAGGATTTATCAGTTTGATATGTTTTCCCACCACGGCTTGAATGTCCTCAGATAATATAGGATAGTGCGTGCATCCCAATATTAATGTATCTATATCTTCTTCTAACAACTCATTCAGATAAGTTGCTATCACCATTTTTGCAACCTCTGTGTTTGTCCAGCCATCTTCTACTAGCGGAACAAATAGCGGGCAAGCTTTCGAAAAAATTTGGTATTCTGGATGAATTTCTCTTAGTCGCTCCGCGTATCGACCACTTTTGACGGTGCCTTCTGTTCCTATCACACCAATTCGACCATTTTTGGTTGCTCGGCTTGCCATTATAACGCCTGGCCCTACAACCCCTTCTATCATCAATTCAGGAAATAACTCCCGCAATTCGATAGCGCAATTTGAGTTTACTGTATTGCAGGCGATGATGATTGCTTTTACATCCTTACTCAATAAAAATCTGATTATTTGTGCTGAAAATTTTGTAACCGTTGATTTCGATTTATTTCCATATGGCACACGTGCTGTATCGCCAAAGTATACTATCGATTCGTTTGTTAATTGCTTCATAACTTCTTTTACAACTGTCAGCCCTCCAAGGCCAGAGTCAAAAATTCCGATTGGTCTGTTATCCATATTTGTCACCGCTTATAAAGATGCTAAATTTATTAATTCTGTAATCAGGTTTTTGATTGAGATCCCAAAATCTTCAAACAGCATCGGGTACATACTAATTTTGGTAAATCCTGGCATTGTATTGATTTCATTAAATATCATATCGCCTGTTTCCGTTACAAAAAAATCAACTCGCGATAGCCCTTTTGCATCGACTGCTTTATAAATCTTCTTTGCTGCTTCTCTCAAGTTTTCTTTAATCTCGTCTGGTAATTCCGCACAGATCACGGTTTTGGATTCTGCGTTATTATATTTGGCATCAAAATCATAAAACTCTGCAGCTGCCAAAATTTCACCTACTCCTGAGATTTGTAATTCTTCGTTTCCTAGTACGGCAACTTCAACTTCTCGGCCTATTATCGTTTCCTCGACCAAGATTTTTGCGTCTTCTTTTGCCGCTACTCTTAGAGCATGTTCTAATTCACGCTTGTTGTGCACCTTATTGATCCCGACAGACGATCCAGCATTTGCTGGCTTTACAAAGTATGGATACCCAAACGTTTCCTCTATTTTGGATACTACTTGATTCATATGTTTTAATTCCGAACTTTTCACTAGTACATACTTTGCTTGTCTTATTCCTGTCTTTTCAACTGCTATTTTGGTAAATGATTTGTCCATCGATATCGCAGAACTCAAAACTCCGCACCCCACAAATGGCAGCTGCGCTAATGTACACAAGCCTTGGATCGTTCCGTCTTCACCATATTTTCCATGCATAATCGGGAATACTTTATTAATTTTGATGTTTACTATGTCTTGCGCATCTCTCAATAGAAGTAATCCATGATGAGTAACATCTGGACTCAAAATACAAGGTACACCTTTTTCTTGCCAATTATTTTCCGTAAAATTAAARTTTGCACCTCTATATAATAACCATTTCCCTTCTTTTGTGATTCCAACAGGATAAATATCAAAAAGCTCATGATCAATATTTTCATAAATAGTTGTAACAGACTTTAACGATACTTCATGTTCTGAAGATTGCCCTCCAAAAATTAACAAGATATTTTGCTTCATAAAAAATGCCCCTTCCTCATATATTTTATAGCTCTTTATTTATGATAAGTCTTTTTAAAAAATGTTTCTTTTTCGTTCCAGTATTTTCCATAATGACACACAAACTCRTCTTCGCGCTCCTTCATAAATTCTGTATAGTCGGCGTCTAGTCCATTTTTACGCAAATTTTCTCGAATGCGTTCGGAGCCTAGTGGAGTYGCTAACGGTGCCACTTCTCTATAGTTATAATACTTTTCATCTAGCCCTTTTTGAACTGCCGGAACTGTATCGTGTCCTTCGAGATAAACCTCCCCTTTTGCCATCACCACAAAATCTATTATGTCTGTTAACAATTTGATTTGCAGCTTGAGATATTCTGGCTTATCTGTTAAATCTTCTCTCTCATTATCAATTTTAAATAGTTCGTATTGCCCACTAAATGGATAGTATGCTAATCGATATTCCTTACTAGAAACCAATTTCATTGAGTCGCAAAACTCTGTAAATATCACGCTTCGCTGCATCGCCGGCGTATTGTACATTTCTATCATAGATCGCGAAAATGCAAACGGCTTATCATCTCCTGCTACTTTGATAGCTGTTCCTCCAATATCTAGGTTGCTAACTAACATATCGCTTCGCACTCCCTTTGGCAACTCCGGTGAATTCGAAATAATCATCGGAATCTCTAACTGCGCCTTATATGGCATCGCACCCTTTCCAAACATGCTATAGTCGCCTAGCATACATCCATGGTCGGTCGAAAATATAATTATCGTATCTTCGTAGATGCCCAGCTCTTTCAATTTTGCGACGATCTTGGCTACCTGGATATCTATCAGCTGAACCTTATGCGCGTACGCTACTAATTGGCGTCTGTATGCTTCGATGCCTTTAACTTCGGGCGAATTTAATGTTGCCCCACGTCTATACAATGGCACATCACACTTAGGCAAAAACTTTGTGTCTGCTGGATCTGGAGGTTGTATTTGGGTAGTCAGCCCGTTATTTGCTGGTACGTCGTATGGCGGATGCGGCCCTTGAAATGAGATCCACGCAAAGACTGGCTTATCTTTTTCGTCTTCTATAAATTTTATCGCATTTTCTGCTATCCAAACATCATAGTATTCACTTATATCTGCTCCAAATTTTCCCGATCCATCATGATTATACAGATTCTTTGCTTCTGGATGGCGCTCAATTATATATTTATAGAAATCGTCTTCTGGTCCCAATCGATTCTCTTCCATTTGCAATGCAATGTCGAAACCCTTTGAATCTTTGCCCGGCGTATGGTGTAATTTTCCAAATGCCCCTGTTCTATATCCGTTTGCTTTCATTCTCTGTGGCAAATATTCAAGCCCCGGTCTAAATGGAACTTCGTTAGTCCACACACCATGATCAGATAGGTACGTTCCTGTCATCATTGATGCTCTTCCCGGCGCGCAAACTGGCGACACCGTTGTTGCATGCTCAAACAAAACTCCATCTGCTGCTAATTTATCTATATTTGGCGTCTTAATAAACTCACTTCCATAGCAAGATAGATAATCGGTACGCAATTGATCACATAAAATCACTACAACATTTTTTTTCATGATTTCTCTCTCCCACTTTTCAATCTTTAATATGTCTTCTTAAAAAATGAATCTCCTGGCCTCCAATACTTTCCGTAGTGAACAACAAATTCATCTTCTCGCGCTTTCATAAATTCAGTATAGTCAGCATCTAATCCATGGTCTCTCAGGCTTTGTCGACTTCGTTCTGACCATATTGGAGTTGCTAGTGGTGCAACCTCTCTATAATTATAATACTTCTCGTCAAGCCCCACCTGCACTGCTGGGACAGTATCATGACCCTCCAAATAGACCTCTCCTTTTGCCATCACCACAAAGTCAATTATATCTGATAGCAATTCGATCCGCAATTCTTGTAACTCCGGGTCTAGTGTCAAATCGGTCGTTTCATCGTCTATGGCAAACAGTTCATGCTCCTTGCTAAATGGATAGTATGCCAATCTATATTTTTTTGTCGAAACCAATTTCATCGAGTCGCAAAACTCTGTAAATATCACGCTTCGTTGTATTTCACAATTATTATACATCTCGACAATCGATCGCGAATATCCCAGCGGCTTTGGATCTTCTGCTGCTTTCAGCGCCGTTCCCGCAATGTCTAGGTTGCTCACAAGCATGTCGCTTCGTTTCCCCTGTGGCAATGCGTCGGCGTCCACCACTATCATCGGAATTTCTAACTGCGCTTTATATGGCATCGCGCCCTTCTCATACATATCGTAATCCCCCAACATACACCCGTGGTCAGTCGAAAATATAATTACGGTATCTTTATATATGCCCAACTCTTTCAGCTTCGCTATAATCTTTCCCACTTCATAGTCAATAATTTGAACTCCCTCTGCGTATCTCGCGCGACGCTCTCTATAGGCCTTCATCCCCAATATACTTGGTGTAGATATATTTGATGCTCTCCTATATTTGGGAACATTACAGCTTGGCTCGAAGTCTAACATGATAGGATCCGGAGGCGTTAGCGCTGTCGATATTCCATTCTCGGCTGGCGCATCATATGGCTGGTGCGGCCCCTGAAATGATACCCACGCAAATAACGGCTCATCTTTATGGTCTTCGATAAATTTTACGGCATTGTTGGCAATCCATTCTTCGTAATAGTCCTCTAGCCCAAAGGCAAATCGACCATCTTTTTGCGGGCTGATAGTATTTATTTCTGGGTGCCTTCTCTTCAAAAATTTGTAGAAATCATCGTCTGCTGCCAATCTTCCTTCTTCCATCTGACAAGCAACTGCAAAACCTTTGACGTCTTTGCTCGGCATGTGATGAAGCTTTCCGAACGCCCCAGTCACATATCCGTTTTGGTTCATCCGCTCCGGAATATACTCCAGCCCTGCCTTAAACGGAACGTCGTTGGTCCACACTCCCGTTCCCGAAACGTACTGCCCCGTCATCATACATGCACGCCCCGGTCCACACACTGGCGATACTGTTGTTGCACGCTCAAATAAAACTCCATCTGCCGCTAGTTGATCGATATTTGGAGTTTTTATAAAATCACTTCCGTAACACGATAAAAAATCTGTTCTCAATTGATCACACAAGATTACTACAACATTTTTCTTCACAAAAATTACACCTCTTCATCATAAAATAGGTAAATCCTGTGGAGATATTTTATCACCATTTCGAAATTATTCAAGGCAGTTTTTTATCAAAAGGAAGAAATTGGTGCTAGTAAAATTAAATAGAAAAATGTATAATTAATTTTGAATTTTACATATTTGTCAAATTTAGTCTTACAAAAAAAAGAATTTTTYCTTATCATAGTCATATTTTTTTTGACTCAAGGTATACTATATCTTGTAGTTTAATTTTTTTATCAAATAAGAGGAGATGAAAACGATGAGTAAGCGATTGATACAAAGTCTGGCTCTAACCACACTGTTAACCATGAGCACACTGCCCATACAAGCGACCGATATCGTAATACCAGAAATCGAGATATCCGAAATCGCGATACCAGATACCGACACTTCAGAGATTGCGGCTCCTGATACAGACACTCCAGAGACTGCGGCTCCAGATACCGACGCTCCAGAGACTGCGGCTCCAGATACCGATGCTCCAGAGACTGCRGCTCCRGATACCGATGCTCCAGAGACTGCAACTCCAGATACCGATGCTCCAGAAACTGCGGCTCCAGATACAGACACTCCAGATACCGCAATTCCGAATACCGATACTCCAGATACCGCGGTCCCAAGTACCGATACTCCTGATACCGCCATTCCTGCTACCGATACCCCGGACACTGCCATTCCAAATACCGATACCCCCGACACTGTAATTCCAAATACCGATACCCCCGACACCGCAATACCCGAATTAGACATTCCAGAAACTGTGGTTCCAGAATTCGAAATTTCTGGGGCTACAACTTCATCTGCTACTGATGGCGATGTAACTTCCGATGCGCCTGCAGTTTCCGATGGCGATGCGAACTCATCTGCTACTGATGACGATGTAACTTCCGATGCGCCTGCAGTTACCGATGGCGATGCGAACTCCGATTCATCTGCTACCGATGGCGATGTAACTTCCGATGCGCCTGCAGTTACCGATGACGATGCGAACTCCGATTCATCTGCTACTGATGGCGATGTAACTTCCGATGCGCCTGCAGTTACCGATGGCGATGCGAACTCATCTGCTAACGATGGCGATGTAACTTCCGATGCGCCTGCAGTTACCGATGGCGATGCGAACTCCGATTCATCTGCTACTGATGGCGATACAACCTCATCTGCTACCGACGACGATGCGAACTCATCTGCTACCGACGACGATGCGAACTCATCTGCTACCGACGACGATGCAAACTCATCTGCTACCGACGACGATGCAAACTCATCTGCTAACGATGACGATGCGAACTCATCTGCTACCGACAGCGATGCAAACTCATCTGCTACCGATGACGATGCGAACTCATCTGCTACCGACGGCGATGCGAACTCTGATTCATCTGCTAACGATGGCGATGTAACTTCCGATGCGCCTGCAGTTACCGATGGCGATGCGAACTCCGATTCATCTGCTACTGATGGCGATACAACCTCATCTGCTACCGACGACGATGCGAACTCATCTGCTACTGATGGCGATGC